>BHES01000090.1 GCA_003864575.1 Enterobacterales bacterium | reverse complement strand
ACTTATCGGTGCCCACTTTTTGGTCAGCAGCCAGCAAGTTGAAGACGACCTAGCTAAGCCAGAAAATAAAGACTTCAGTTTTCAGGTGAAGAAGGGCATTCGTTATGCAACGCCGTTGCTGTTGTGTATTGCCGTGGTGGAAATTTCAGACGTCATGTTTGCGTTCGACAGCGTACCGGCGGTGATCGCCGTGAGCCGTGAGCCGCTGATCGTTTACTCCGCCATGATGTTTGCGGTGCTCGGCTTGCGCACCATGTATTTTGTGCTCGAAGCGTTGCGCAAATATCTACGCCATCTGGAAAAATCGGTGATTTTCCTGCTGTTCTTTGTGGCGGCCAAACTGGCATTGAACTCCAGTGATCATCTGTGGCATCACGGTTATAACATCAGCGCGATGACCAGCCTCTACGTGGTCCTTGGCGTACTGGCCCTCGGAATTATTGCCAGCCTGCTGTTTCCCGGTAAGAAAAACGCTCAGTAAAACGCAGAACGCAGAACGCAGAGAATAGAAAAACGGGACGCCTTAAGCGTCCCGTTTTCATTTCACCCTGTCGGGTAACTACACATCGCCAGCATTATCCTGTTCCACGGCGTCATGCAGGCGTTCCAGCATATCCGGGAAGGCGGATTGCACGCGGCTCCAGCTTGGAATAAACGGTTTCTCGCTTGGCGTGTCCATAAAGGCCTGACCGGCTTCCATAATGGTCCCTGAGAATAACTCTACAGCAGACTCTTCGCTGTGACGGTCAAACGACAAGCCATTCATTCTGGCGTCGTTTTCGAAGGCATCTATCATATCCAGAGCATTACGGTAGTAAGTGGCTTTGAGAATACGGAAAGATTCACTGGTGATATTTACCCCGAGAATGGCCATCTTACGGTAGAGCGCCTTGGTGATATCAATGCTCATGCGTTGCAGACCGTTACTCGCATCCTCTTCAGACATCGGCTGATGTTTATGATCGTAGTTATCGGCGATATCTACCTGGCAAATACGTTTGGTGGCGGTATTACGGTGTAATTCCGACAGCACGCCAATCTCCAGGCCCCAGTCACTTGGAATGCGTAAATCGTTCAGTACATGGGTGCGCATGGCAAACTCGCCGGAAAGCGGGTAGCGGAAAGAACGCAGATACTCGAGGAAGTCAGAATGCCCGTAGACGATTTGCAGCGACTTCAACAGCGGGAACACCAGCAGGCGACCAACGCGACCGTTGAATTTACCGTCAGCCACACGGGCGTAATAACCCTTACAGAAATCGTAATGGAAGTTAGGATTGGCCACCGGGTACATCAGGCGAGCTAGCATATCGCGGCTATACGTGACAATGTCACAATCATGCAGGCCAACGACCGAAGTACGACGTGAGGCCAGCGTATATCCCACGCAGAACCACACGTTGCGACCTTTGCCTGGTTCCTTCGGCGACAACCCTTCTTTCTGTAATTCCTGATCCAAAGCCTTCAGACGCGGACCATCGTTCCATAAAATCCGGTGGCGCTGCGGCAGGCGGGAGAAAAACTCCCGGGCAAACAGAAACTGATCTCGGTCGGCGCGGTCCAGGCCAATCACAATTTCTTCCAGATAGGGCACTTTCGTCAACTCATCGACAATTTTGGTCAGTGCCGGACCTTCGAGTTCAGAAAATAGGGAAGGCAGAATCAGCCCCATCGAACGGCGGCCGGAAAACACCTGAAGATCGTACTCTAATTCTTCGGTCTTACGGTGGGTCAGATTATGGAAATTAGTAATGACACCATCCTGATAAAAATCGCTCATAGCTACTCTCCAATTTTAGTTTTGGTAAAATTATTGGAATCAAAGTGATACCGCTACAGCCTCTCCCGACTGCAATCCCTTAATAAATCCGATTTCATTTAACCTTGATAAAATGGTCCAGCCCTTGTCGCCAGCCTTCTGGCCCGTATAGCGTGGTGCGAAAAACCTCGTCTTCTTTTTTGCTCAGAGGCATCTCCTGATCGTGATGCCCTAAAATCACTGCCGCAAAATCGACGGCTTCAAGCAGGGAAATATCATTGGGGCCGTCACCCAGACCCAGCGTGATGCACGTTTTTCCCCGCCGTTGCTGGTATTGATCGGTAAGCCAGCGAACCGCCTGGCCTTTACCGGCGTTTTGCCCCATGACGTGCCAAAACCTTCCACCGCGTGCCAGTCCTTCTTCCGCCAGCAGTTTTTCCATGCGGGAAAAATCCAGCGTATTGCCAAACCATTTCAGCGGTTCAGAGGCATCGCGCTGCATGGCCAGTTTGGCATCGTCAAGTGACAGGCCGGTCCAGTCAGCGACCTGCTGCGGGCTGACATCCCCAAAACCACGGAATTCGAAATCGTACCTTTTACGCAGATCCACCAGCACGTCGCGGATGCGCTGATAATCTGCGCCAATCAGGTGAAGCGCAGCGTTTCCCTCGTTGGGAAGATGGATTAACGCCCCGTTTTCCGCGATAAAAGGCAGATGATCCAGTGCGAGAGCCTGCTGTAACGCTGAGACTTCTGCTGATGTTTTACTGGTGGTAATGATCACCGGAATATTGTTGTCGGCCAGTCGGTCGAGCCAAGGTTGTGCGGGCGCCCAACTGTAGTCATGGTGGTCAAGCAGCGAACCGTCGAGGTCGGTAAAAATAATCAGGGGATCATCAAGGTACGGCATTATTTCTCCTCAATTCTATTAAGGAACCGAATATAACCACTGAGAATTATTTCCTGTCCCTATGAATCAGTATATACGGAAAAATCAGATTTATTGTTCACGGGCAGGCGCTGCCGCGCTGTTGTCGAATGGTTTCAGCACCGGCAATGGCGCTGAGTCTCCCGTCCTCACTGGCTTGTGCAGGATTCTGCTGGCACTGTAATTTTCAGGTAAAATAGTGCAACAAAAATCGGAAAAGGGGCGTTCAAACCAGGCCGTTGATCCCCGGTTTAAGTGAGTTCTATTACTGTTCAGACACTTTTTATCGCCTCAGCGGCAGGCGATCGGTTTTACTAAGCGAGTCATTCATGCCCGATTTACAGCATCGTCATCTTCGGCAGGCAGCGCGCCTGGCCTGCATTATTCTTAGCGTCGGCCTGCTGGCGTCCTGTGACAACGTCACGGAAAAGCCAAAAAACACGTTGGTTATTGAAGGCAAAACCATGGGGACGTTTTATCGCGTCAGTCTGGCGGGCGTGGATAACAACCGCGAGGCCGAACTGCGCCAGCAAATCGAGGCGCAACTGGCAGAGGATGACCATCAGCTTTCGACCTATAAAGACGATTCGGTTCTGTCGCGCTTCAACCAATATCAGGGCAATGTACCGCAACCCATCAGCGCAGGGATGGCCGATGCTATTGTCACATCGTTGCGCATCGGGCAGAAAACCTCAGGCGCGATGGATATCACCGTCGGGCCGTTGGTCAATCTTTGGGGTTTTGGTCCACAGAAACAGCCGGTGAAAACACCGACCGATGCCCAGATTGACGCTGCGCGTCAGGAAATTGGGCTGCAACATTTAAAAGTGATCCAGCAGGAAGACGGCCAGTACCTGCAAAAAGATCTGCCGAATATGTACGTTGATCTCTCAACCGTCGGCGAAGGTTACGCGACGGATCATCTGGCGCGCCTGGTTGAAGGCAATGGCATCAGCAACTATTTAGTATCGGTGGGCGGTGCTGTGGTATCACGTGGCCATAACGCCAAAGGCAATGCGTGGCAGGTTGCGATTCAAAAACCCACCGACAAAGAGAACGCCGTGCAGGCTATTGTTGATTTGCAGGGGATGGGCATCAGTACGTCGGGCAGTTACCGCAACTATTACGAACTTGATGGTCAACGCCTTTCCCACATTATCGACCCGGCAACCGGCCACCCGATCACGCATAAACTGGTTTCTGCCACGGTGATCGCCCCTACGGCGCTGGAAGCCGACGGCTGGGACACCGGACTGATGGTGCTGGGAACGAAAAAGGCCATGGCGCTGGCCGAAAAAGAACATCTGGCGGTCTATTTGATCACCAAAAAGGGCGACAGTTTCGAAATTCACATGACCCCGCAGTTCAAGGCCTATCTGAAAGAACCGGAGTAATGCGTTTTACAGGTCGTTATTGAGGGTTTCACTGAGATATTCCAGAAACACTCGTAATGCCGGAGATTGCCCCTTATGGCTGGCATACAACGCTGAAATGGACGACGGCGGCGTATGCCACTCAGGGAGCAGTCGCTGTAGGTTTCCTGCGGCGATCCCCTGTGCGCAGGCGATTTCAGGCAACAGCGCAACGCCGAGCCCATCGGTCGCAGCCTGACACAACACCAGCAAATTATTACTCACCAGCCGGGGTGTCAGGGATATCTTGCGGCTGCCTTCTTTCGGATGCATCAGCTCCCATTGCTCACCGGCCCAGGGCGTTTTCCGTACCAGCGTCGGCAGGGCGCTCAGTTGTTCTACCGACGGCGGTGCGGGCAGCGCGCTGATAAACGCCGGGCTGGCAATCAGAACATAACGCAGGGTGCCGAGCGGTTTGCGGTGCAGCCCGGAATCCTCCAGCGATTCGTTATGCGAACGAATCATCACGTCGAAATTTTCCTCCAGCAAATCCACCGACCGGTTGATCGCCAGAAGTTCGAGCGTGACCTCCGGGTAACGCGTCAGAAACCGTGCCATCAGTGGCGCAATGACGGTTTCAGCCATCATCACCGGCGCCGATATGCGCAGCAACCCGCGCGGAGATTGCTGCAAATCGTCAATGACTTGCTGTGCAGATTTTGCCTGTTCCAGCAGTTTCTGACATTCTGCTGCGTAGCGTTCGCCGACGCTGGTTACCGAGAAATGCCGTGATGTGCGCTGCAATAAACGCACGCCGAGCCGTGATTCCAACGCGTCAATCCGACGGCTGAGCACGGATTTCGATATGCCTAACGCACGTCCGGCGGCGGTAAAACCCTGATGCTGAACAACAGCGGCGAACAGCGCCATGTCATTGAGATTGTCTTGCATGTCAGAGGCTCCGGATTATGTCGTTGCGAATATGCAACGATATGTTGTGATAGTAGATATTTTGAAATATTACAACAACGATTACCCTGTATTCATTCGAAATAAAGACAGGAATACAGGGCACTCCATGAAAATTTTACACCTCGATTCAAGCCCGTTTATTACCGGCTCTGTATCCCGCGAACTGTCAGCCACCATCGTGGCTGAGCTTTGCGCCCGTCACCCCGATGCGGTGGTCACTTATCGTGATCTGGGGACTACGCCGCCGCCGCACCTGTCAGCCGCCGCGATGAGCCTGCTGCACAATGCGCAGGATGAAGTCATTACACCGGCGCTTCAGGCTGAACTGGACGGTATTTATCAATCGATTGAAGAACTGACCGCCTGCGATGTTTTGGTGATTGGCGCACCGATGTACAACCATTCGATCTCAAGCAACCTGAAAGCGTGGCTGGACCAGGTATGCCAGAAAGGACTCACTTTCCGTTACACGCCACAGGGTGTTGTCGGGCTGATCCCCGGAAAAACGGCTTACATTGCTTCTACGCGCGGCGGCGTTTACAGCACCCCTGAAGGCAAATTACATGATTTTCAGGAACCGTATCTGGCTTCCATTCTGGAACTGATGGGCGTGAAGGATTGCCACGTGATCCGTGCCGAAGGCGTTAGCCGTCAGGCGATTGGTCGTGAGAAAGGGCTGGCGGAAGGGCGTGAAACGCTGCTTCAGATCCTGAATGCCTGAAGCAGCGCGGCGCTTTAGGGTTTGGCCGTACTGATTAACTCGAATAAGGCCACGGTACGCGACGGACAGATATATTCGCGGCCAAAGTCGAAATTATGCTCGTTAACGTCATCCGGCTGGAAAGTGTCGAAGATATGCCGCCAGCTCTCGCCATGGGCCACCGAGGGCAGGCTGAACACCACTTCTTCATGTGACGCGTTAAACAACAACAACACGGTACTCAGCGAACCATAACGCAGCAGCCCGGTTGGCTGCGCGCGGCCATCCAGCAACATCGCAATGCTTTTCGCATGAGGATCGGCCCAGGCGGCATCGGTCATCTCGTCACCCCGTGGCTGAAACCAGCTGACATCTTTCACATTCAGTTTTTCATGTACCGCGCCGGTCAGGAAACGCCCCCGGTGCAGGATCGGGAAACGCTTTCTCAGCGCAATCAACCGGTAGGTGAACAGGATCATCGACTTGCCTTTATTTTCGATATTCCAGTTCACCCACGCAATCTCGGTATCCTGACAGTAAGCGTTGTTATTACCATTTTGTGAACGGGCAAACTCATCACCGGCCAGCAGCATCGGCGTTCCCTGAGAAAACAGCAGCGTTGCCAGCATATTTCTCATCTGTCGCAGGCGCAGTTCGCTGATGGAAGGATCATCCGTTGGCCCCTCAACCCCGTAGTTGGCCGAAATATTGTTGTTACTGCCGTCTTTGCCGTCCTCGCCGTTGGCTTCGTTATGTTTATTTTCATATGACACCAGGTCGTTCAGGGTAAAGCCGTCGTGCGCAGTGATGAAATTGACGGAAGCGTAAGGCTTGCGCCCGCGATGGTTGAAGAGGTCGGCCGAACCGGAAAGCCGGGTCACAAACTGCGCCAACTGGCCTTCGTCACCTCGCCAGAATTTCCGCACTGAGTCGCGAAAACGGTCGTTCCACTCGGTCCAGCCCGGCGGGAAACCGCCAACCTGATAGCCACCGGGGCCACAGTCCCAGGGCTCGGCGATCAGTTTGCACTGGCTGAGCACCGGATCCTGACGGCAGGTGTCGAGAAAACCACAGCCTTCGTCAAAACCATAACTTTCACGCCCAAGGATCGTCGCCAAATCGAAGCGGAAGCCGTCCACCTGCATTTCGGTGGCCCAGTAGCGCAGCGAGTCCGTAACCATCTGCAATACTCGTGGATGACTGAGGTTAAGCGTGTTTCCGGTGCCGGTATCATTGATGTAGTAGCGATTATTGTCCGGCATCAGCCGGTAATAACTGGCGTTGTCGATGCCTTTGAATGACAGCGTCGGGCCGAGCTCATTACCTTCCGCCGTGTGGTTGTAAACCACATCGAGGATCACTTCGATCTCCGCCGCATGCAGCGTGGCAATCATCTGTTTGAATTCATTGACCGTATGTGTCGCCATATATTGCGGATGCGGGGCGAAAAAACTCAGGGTGTTGTACCCCCAGAAATTGTGCAGGCCTTTCTCTTGCAAATGGCGGTCATCGGTAAACGCATGGATAGGCATCAGCTCAATGGAAGTAATGCCCAGCGATTTGATGTAATCAACAATCTGCGGCGTGCTCAGGCCGGAAAATGTGCCACGCATGTGTTCCGGTACGGCGGGATGACGCATGGTGTAACCCCGCACGTGGGTTTCATAAATCAATGTCTCTTCCCATGGAATATGATTCTTGCGCGAGCGAGCCCAGGAAAAAGCGGGGTCGATTACCCGGCATTTTGGCAAGAATTCCGCGCTGTCGCGGTTATCAATGTGCAGGTCTTTTTTGTCACTCTGCATGTCGTAGGCAAACAACGCATCGTCCCATTTAAGCTCCCCGACGATCTGCTTGGCGTAAGGATCCAATAACAGTTTCGCCGGGTTAAAACGGTGGCCGTCGTGCGGGGCGTAAGGACCATGTACGCGGTAAGCGTAGAGCAGGCCGGGGCGAGCATCCGGCAAATAACCGTGCCACACCTCGTCGGTGTATTCCGGCAGCTCAATGACGTCGTATTGCTGGCCCTCATCATTGAACAGGCAGAGTTCAACTTTGGTCGCATTGGCGGAGAACAGGGCGAAATTCACGCCCAAACCATCCCAGGTGGCGCCCAGCGGCACTGGTAATCCTTCGCGAACGCGGGTCTGGTGACCAGAATCAAACCCTTTAACGATCTCACCATCACTGTAGGGATGAATGATCCGTACACCGGCATCGTCTACGGCGATATCAACCTGAGCATGATTGAGCGCGCGCTGAGGGGATTCGGGCAGGGCGGTGGTCGGTTTACTGGCTTTTTTGGATGGGGTTTTTGCCATTCTTGTCGTCACTCCTGAACCGGGGAAGCAGCATTACTGCTAAAGAATGTCAGAGCGAGCGCGTTGATGGTCGAAATAACATCGGCACAAACTCTTCATGGAGTGTAGTTGGAGAAGCGAGTTCTTGCCGTCGGAACGCCTGAGAGCGGCTATTTGGTTACGTTTCTTTTCACCCAAAAACCGCCGCTTGCGCTATAAATGCATTTTGCCGTTCTCCCATTTTGCTGTTTTTATAGTAAGAATTATCAAGAGCAATCAAAAGCCAGGAGCCGTAATGACCATTGCGCTGTTATGCCACGTCGAACTTGATCCCGCTTATCCCACCCGCTACGAATCCGCTGGATTTACTCTGCATTACGCCACCACGGCGGCCAGCCGTGCCAGCATTCCCCCGGAATTAGCGGAGCAGATCCGCGCCGTGCTGACTATCGGCAGCATCGGGCTCAGCGCTGACGAGATGGATGGCCTGCCTAATCTGGAGATTATCTGTGCACAGGGTGTCGGATTTGAACAGATCGACACCTTGGCCGCAGCGCAGCGTGGGATCGCCGTCACCCACGGGCCGGGCACTAATAATTCTGCCGTGGCCGATCACGCACTGGCGCTGATGCTGGCTGTCACGCGGCACATTCCACAGATGGACGCCGCCGTGCGCCGTGGTGAATGGACGAAATCCCGTTCGAACGTACCCGGAATGTCCGGTAAAAAAGTGGGCATTGTTGGTCTCGGCAACATTGGTGAGCAAATTGCCCTGCGCTGCGAAGGCGGCTTCAACATGGCGGTGGGGTATCACAACCGACGTCCGCTGGTTGATAGTCCGTGGCGCTATTTCGACCAGATTATCGCACTGGCGCAATGGGCTGATTATCTGGTCGTTGCGACGCCTGGCGGCAAAGGTACGACCAAACTGGCCGATGCTGAAGTATTGCAGGCGTTGGGCGAAAACGGATTCCTTATCAATATTGCGCGGGGAAGTGTGGTAGACAGTGCTGCCGTGATAAGCAGCCTGGAGCTTAAACAGATCGCCGGTGCCGCATTGGATGTGCTGGACGGTGAACCGGCTGTGCCCGCCGGGATGCTGCCGCTAAGCAATCTGGTGTTGACGCCGCACATTGCCGGGCGCTCACCCGAAGCGGTAGACAACATGATGTCTTTGGTTATCCAAAATCTTACCGCACATTTCGCCGGGCAACCGGTCCTGACCCCCGTTCCTCGCTAGGCCATTTCCCTTATGCTTTTTCCGCTTTAGTCGGAAAAAGCATAAGTAACCTTTTTTTCGTATTTGTCCCGCGCAGCAACACACCGTAACAATAGGGCTACGCATCACTGATTTACGCAAATTTACGCGCATTGACGGGCATCTACGCAAAAAAAGAGGCAGAACACGGTGAATTTCCAACAGCTAAAAATCATTCGCGAATCAGCGAGATGCAACTACAACCTGACGGAAGTTTCCAACATGTTGTTCACCTCGCAATCAGGCGTCAGCCGGCATATCCGTGAGCTGGAAGATGAGCTGGGCGTGGAGATTTTTATTCGCCGCGGTAAGCGTCTTCTGGGGTTAACCGAACCGGGTAAAGAGCTGCTGGCCGTCGCTGAACGTATTCTTAACGAAGCGCAAAATATCCGCCGTCTGGCCGATATCTTCTCCAAAGAGGATGCCGGGGTGCTGACCATCGCCACCACCCATACGCAGGCGCGTTACAGTTTGCCGAAAGTTATCAAGGCTTTTCGGGCACTTTATCCCGGTGTACGGTTGGAATTACAGCAGGGTTCGCCGCAGGAAGTGTTGGCGATGTTACTGGGCGGCCAGGCAGATATTGGTATCGCCAGCGAAAAGCTGATCAACGATCCGGCCGTCGCCTCGTTCCCTTATTACCGTTGGCACCACGCGATTGTGGTGCCCAATGAGCATCCGCTGGTGAATCAACAGCCTGTCACGTTGCAGCAGCTCAGTGAACAGTCATTGATCACTTATCGTCAGGGGATAACCGGTCGTTCGCGTATTGATGAAGCCTTCAGCCGGGCGGCACTGAACCCGGACATCGTGCTCAGCGCCCAGGATTCTGACGTGATAAAAACTTACGTCGAGCTGGGATTAGGCGTGGGCATCGTGGCGGATAAAGCCTATGAAGCAGAGCGTGACAGCGCACTGACATTGCTCAACGCAGAGCATCTTTTCGAAACCAACACTGTGTGGCTGGGTCTGAAAAGGGCGCAGCTCCAGCGCAATTACGTCTGGCGCTTTATCGAACTCTGTAACCCAAGATTGTCGGTCAGCGAAATCAAAGAGAAGGTCTTTGCCCAGCCACAGGAGAACGAAGTGGTGATCGATTATCAGATTTGAGGGTGACGACTCAAGGTAGGAAAAGGAAAGGCGCAGAATTCTGCGCCTTTTTTGCCTCGGAATACCGACTGCTGCACATCGCCAAATCACGGCTTACTGCGCAGGTGCATCCTGACTGGTACCGGTTTTGGCACTGTCATCTATGCTGTCAGACGTCTTGGTATAGACGATTTTTTGGGTGTCGTTCTGGCAATGACCGACCACCTGACCGCCGGCTTTATCCGCTTCGTCATTGGCGACGATATCCAGTTTGAAATTAGATTCCGGTAAGCCATTGGCAACGATTTTCTGGGTGATATCCGCTTTAACCGTTTCGCATGAAGCCTGAACCGCCAAAGGTGCGAGGGCCAGAATGGCCAGTCCTGCTAACAGTGTTTTTTTCATCATCCAATCCTTTTATGACTTTTACGAAGTGAGAAAGACCGTATTAATCAGTTTAGCAGCTAAGAAGCAGCAGGGAATATTGATCGCTTTTTACGTCTGTTAACCCAGCTTTACGGCGCTAACAGCTGCTGGCCGGTGCGGCGGTCAAGACAGCGTTCGGTATTTGGCTCCCAGTACGCATTCAGATTCGGACTGGCCTGGCATTTATCGCGCAGATCAACAGCCTGATCGAACTTGTTGAAGCTCTTGGTGGCGCGTTGGTTGATAGAGTGACGCAGTTCCTGCGTATCATTCCACTGCTCTTTGCTCTGACGTGCATCTTCATTATTGATGGCATCATTGCCGGACCCGCTAAACACGCAGGTGCCGCCTGCGCAATTGGTAGCAGCCTGTGCCGAAACCTGCCAACTTGCCGCCATGACCAACAGGGCGACCGGTAACAACCGGCGAGTCATTCGGGTCATAAACATTGTATTCATTAGCTCTTCCTTATAGGTTTACACGTCGCTCAGGCGAACCGTTAAATTATACCATTGCCATTCTGAACGTCACCCTTTGACGTCCATCTGGTTGCTTTCCGATTGAACCACGGGCTGTAAACTTCACCATGATAAAAATCTCTTTACTCTTTTTCGCCACGGCGTTGGCGGAAATCATCGGCTGTTTCCTGCCTTATCTGTGGCTGAGAAAAGGCGCCAGCGTCTGGCTGTTGCTCCCCGCGGCACTCAGCCTGGCCCTGTTCGTCTGGCTGCTGACGCTGCATCCAGCCGCCAGCGGACGGGTTTATGCTGCTTATGGCGGCGTATATGTGATGACGGCGATGCTGTGGCTGCATTTTATCGACGGTGTCAAACTCAGTCATACCGACTGGTTAGGGGCGTGTGTGGCGCTGGCGGGGATGTTGATCATTGTTTCCGGCTGGAAAGCAGGCTAAATCAGCGGGTATTGGGCATAAAAAAAGCGCCACAGGGCGCTTTTTTACTGTCTGTTACCGCAACATTATGCGTCGCGGTGCACCTGTAAGCCTGCCAGAGACTGGCTGACCGGCATCATTTCAATACTGTTAATATTGACATGAGCAGGCAAGGTCGAAACCCAAAACACCGATTCAGCCACGTCAGCTGCGGTCAGCGGATTGGCATTATCATACGTTTTGCTGGCTTTCTCGTCATCGCCTTTGAAACGCACGTTGGAGAATTCCGTTCCGCCGCATAAACCCGGTTCGATGTTGGTCACGCGAACGTGAGTACCGTGCAAATCTGAACGTAAGTTATAGCTGAACTGACGGACAAAGGCTTTGGTTGCGCCATACACGTTACCGCCAGCATACGGCCAGTTACCGGCCGTGGAACCGATATTGATGATATGGCCCACATTGCGTTCAACCATGCCCGGCAACACCGCGCGGGTCATGTACACCAGACCTTTAGCGTTGGTGTCGATCATACTTTCCCAGTCATCCAGGTCCGCTTTATCCGCTTTTTCCAAACCCAGCGCCAGACCGGCATTGTTGACCAGGACGTCAATATTGCGCCATTGTGCGGGCAGTTCAGCGATGGCTTCTTCAATAGATGCGCGGTTAGTTACATCAAGTTGCACCACATACAGCGCATCACCCAGCTCCGTCTTCAAATCATCCAGACGCTCTTTACGGCGGCCGGATGCGATCACTTTATGACCAGACTTTACAAACTTACGCGCGATTTCAGCACCAAATCCAGCGGTTGCGCCGGTTACAAAAATAATCATCCCAATATCCCTCAATAGTTTTCGCTTTAAAGTGTGAAGCTGCACCCAGTATTAACATAAAAGAGAGAAAACCGGCAGTAGTACACCGGTTTTCATATGCATCATTTTAGGCTTTTATTTTTTCAGGTAGGGCGCAATCAATGAGAGGTCGGCAGCGGAAAGGCGGTCGGAAGCTGTCCAAGCCTGATGCCAGTAAGGATAGAGCAGAGGCAACTGGCTGACGGCATCCAGACGCTGGATCTCCTGCGAAGTAAGAACCAGTTCGGCAGCTTTCAGATTATCTTTAAGCTGCTCCTCACTGCGCGCACCGACAATGACCGAACTGACCACTGGGCGGGAAATCAACCAGGCCAGCGCGATTTGTGCCGCGGAAACACCGCGGGCATCAGCGATATCAACCAGCACATCGACAATGTCATACAGCGCATCTTCGTCACGCACTGGTGGTTCGCCCCAGTCGGCCAGATGTCGGGTGCCTTCTGGTTTTGCCTGATCACGGCGATATTTTCCTGACAGCAAACCTCCGGCTAGCGGGCTCCAGACCAGTACGCCGAGTCCCTGATCGTGGCTAACCGGCAGCAATTCATACTCCGCTTCACGGGCCTGCAAAGTGTAGTGGATCTGCTGGCTGACCGGACGGATGTAGTGGTTAGCCTCAGCCACGCCGAGCGTTTTCATGATGTGCCAGGCCGAAAAGTTCGACACACCGATATAACGCACCTTGCCGCTAGTGACCAAATCATCCAGCGCACGCAGTGTTTCATCCAGCGGCGTTTGACCATCCCATTGGTGCAGTTGATAAAGATCGAGGTAATCGGTACCGAGACGCTTCAGGCTGGCCTCGCAGGCGCGGATAATATGGTGGCGCGATGAACCTCGGTCATTCGGGCCTTCGCCCATAGGGAAGCGGGCTTTACTCGCAACCAGCACGTCGTGGCGCTTTTCGCCCAGTGCTTTACCGAGTATCTCCTCCGACAGACCGCCTGAATACACATCGGCAGTATCAAACAGATTGATACCCGCATCGAGGCACAAACCGATTTGTCGTTTAGCGGTTTCGGTGTCAGTCTGGCCGGTTTTGGCAAACTTCCCCTGACCACCAAAGGTCATCGTGCCCAGACTGAGAACGGACACTTTCAGGCCAGAACGGCCCTATCAATCCGGCGCAAATCATCATCTGATGCTTGACTGCCAGCGAACGAATAAGTCCCAGTGAAGGGCTGGTTGCCACCGGTTCTGCCAGAGCGTTCACCTGATCGGCAGGGAGTTTTGGCACATGCCAGTAGCCCGTTATACACATTTCAGGAAAGGCCAGAATTTGTATTTCCTGTAGCACTGCTTGCTCAATAAACTTTTCCATCACCAACAGGTTATATTTCTTATCACCGGCCTGGTGCTGGAACTGAACGACGGCAGCTTTAATGGGAATCATTTGATCCATTTCATTTCTCCAAAAATAAAATCAGCAGAACGGTTCATTAAAAAACAGGAGTATTA
>BHES01000089.1 GCA_003864575.1 Enterobacterales bacterium | reverse complement strand
CAAAAAGGGTGAGCCATTCTTCGCGCGAACGGATGTTTCTCATGGGGTCGCTCCTTGTTAATGATCAGGGGCGCCAGCATGACGATGCATCGAGAGTAATAACAGGTGGGGATTTAACGACGCTTACGGAGTATTGATGGCAATTTCCGTGGTGCGCGCGGCGTTGGAGTAGAGA
This sequence comes from Enterobacterales bacterium, assembly GCA_003864575.1. GTDB lineage: Bacteria > Pseudomonadota > Gammaproteobacteria > Enterobacterales > Enterobacteriaceae > Ewingella. The sequence goes on along the minus strand of BHES01000089.1, from coordinate 14,308 downwards.
CGGTAAGGGATGCTATTCCCGCTGGAGGTCATGGTACGAATACCCCCGGCGGCGGCTAACCCGCCATTGAGAGCGAGCGTTGGGCTAAGACCGGTGCTGCAAGTGACGGTGACCGCATTGGTGCCATCGGCGCCGAATACTGTCCCGTTGATGACGCTGGTTAAATCGGCATAGTTACCGAAATTCAACGTACCCCATTGGTTGGTACCGCCGGTGGCCGTGCCGTTACCGACAGTACAACCGGTGCTGATAGTTAACTGTATGGCGACCTGGCCGGTCAGAGTGCCTGCTGCATGAGCGCCTGCTGAAAGTGTCAGCAGAGCCACGGAAAATAAGGTGAGAAAGGATTGTTTTTTTGCGTCCATGATGACTCCCAATGACAACGTTTAAGGCTGTGTATTCATGCGACCAACGGTGCATGTGGAAATCCTCTGGTGGTCATACTCTAAAAAAGCTAAATGATAAAAATGATCACATGCCATACAGCGACGACGTTGTCTGTTTCCCGCTTTTGTGGGGAATTATCACGGACAATGTCAGTCTCAGTCTTTTAAGTATGCCATTTTCTTTTCAGTAACAGCATCATGCGACTTTGAGACATAGTTAAATATAAGTTAATAAATTTAACTTAAGGAGAACTATTTGGCACTTTTGACAAAAGGCCCAATAACTCTAATAAATATAAACTGATGGTTTTTAAACCTTAAGAAACGTAATTTACAGCATTTAATGCCTAAACAGAGTGAGCATTTGAGTTAAGTGGCTAATCATTTATCTCGCGCTCACAAGGAGTGAAGATGGACCTAAACATCATTTTGCAACAACTACGTCAGGTGGGGAAAACCGAACAGGCCCGCGAAGCGTGGGTTTCCCTCGCCGCGCAGTATCCACAAGAGCCGCAGGTGCAATATGGAACAGCCTGCATTCATGACTCGATGGGTCTTGAGTCTCTGGCGGTTCCCTACTATCTGGCGGCGATCAATCTCGGTTTAGCGCCGGAGGATCTGCGAGGGGCTTATTTGGGGCTAGGCAGTACGTACCGCACGCTGGGGCAGTTTGAAGAGTCAAAACACATTTTCGAATGCGCAATGGCGGCATTTCCCGAAGCCCTGGAGTTACGCGTTTTTCTGGCGATGACGCTCTATAATCTGGCCGATCATCACGCCGCCATGTCCTTGCTGCTTGACGTGATTGCCGATACCAGCGCCGATGAAGAAATCCAACGCTATCAGCGAGCTATCCGCCTCTATGCGCAGGATCTGGAGCGCCAATGGTGATGCTCACAGACAGCCAGCGGGCTGACATCAACCAACTGGCCGCGTTTTTAGCGCTGGACCAGACCGGCAACGCGACGCCAAACCAGATGGCGCGCACTGAACCCCAGCTGTTGATCTTGCTGGGCAACGCTATTTTACCGGCAGCCGAACGGGCCTTCACGGCGCTGGCTCAGGGGGCGGTAGAAAAAATATTGATCGCCGGTGGCATCGGCCACTCGACCGATCTGCTGTATCAGGCAGTGAAAGATCATCCGAAGTATCACGTGATCGCGACCGCAGGGCGCAGCGAAGCGACTGTCCTGCATGACATCGCGGTGCAGTTTTTTGCCATCTCACCGGAACAACTGCTGCTTGAAACTGAATCGACCAACTGTGGTGATAACGCGACGCAGGCCCGTCGTGTACTGGAGCAGGACGGCGCACAGGCGGCACGCATTGTTTTGACTCAAGATCCGCTGATGCAGCGGCGCAGTGACGCCAGCTTTCGCAAAGTGTGGGAGGATCGTCCGCAAGTGCAGTTTATCAACTGGCCGACTTTCGTCCCTCAGTTGGCGCAGGGTGACGGCAGGGTAGTTTATCAGGGGGAAACGGACGCCAGTTTGTGGTCGTGGCCCCGTTTTGCCTCGCTGTTACTGGGGGAAATTCCCCGTCTGCGCAACACGCCGCAGGGTTACGGGCCGCTCGGAAAAGGCTTTATCGCCGCGGTGGAGATCCCGCCGCAGGTTGAAGAAGCCTATGCCCGTATTTTGCCCCTGCTGAGTGCCGATCACGGCGACAGATCTTTCTGAGTCGTCGCGGTGCCCGGCTCGGTCTCTTTTCCAGCCATAGCGAACAGCACCACGACCGCCGACGCCAGCGTGATAGCCACCAAACACAGCAGCAGATGATGCAGCGATGCGGCGTAGATTTGCTGTAACTGGCTCACACTGGCGTCGGGCAGCAGGCGCGATGCCTGCTGTAAATCGCCGGTGGCCAGGCGCTGGCTGGCCTGTGCGACGTCCGTGCCGGAAAAATGCGCTGCCAGTCCGCTGTGCATAAAGGCGGCCAGCAATGCTCCGACTGTGGCCAGCGAAATTCCTTCTCCCGCCACGCGCGTGGTACTGAAAATACCGGTCGCCATGCCTGCCCGCTCTTTGGGCACCACGCTGACCGACAGCCCGTCCATCAGACCCCACGGTAGGCCCGTACCCAGCCCGATCAACAGCATAGGAAAAATCATCTGGTTAAGGTTTTGCGCGTCCACCGCGACGCTCAGCCACCCTAAACCCAGCGCCGCCAACACTAAACCCGAGGTGCAAAGCACGCCTGCACTTATCCAGCGGGTCAGCCAGGCCGCCATGAGTGGCACCGCCAGCATCGGTAACGACAACGCCATCATCATCAGCCCGGCCTGTTGCTCACTCAGACCCGCGATGCCGATAAACAGCACCAGCAGCAGTGCTGCGCCCCCGAGCATGACCAGTACCTGCGTACTTTGCAGACCGTACTGCGGAATATCCATCAGCGCCCAGGTCAGCAGCGCCAGCATGGCGGTGAAGCTCAGGGTGCCCGGCCAGTCAATGCCCGCTGCGTCGGGATTACGCGATTCCTGCATTCGCCAGGCGCCGGTCAGCAAAGAAAGCAGGGCAATCACGGTGGAGGAGAGAAACACCGAACGCCAGCCAAAATGTGCAATCAGTAAGCCCGCCAGAAAGGGCCCGAACGCCAGCCCGACGCCAAAACTGGTACCGAGCAGGCTGAACGCGCGGGTGCGCGCCGGGCCGTCAAACTCCTGCGCCAGTGCCGCCGAGCCGCCTGCCAGCGCAGCGGCGGCCAGAATGCCCTGTGCGCCACGCAGTAAATCAATCGCCAGCAGGCTGGTGCTGAAACTTTGCAGCAGCGAAAGCAGACCAAAACCCGCCACGCCGCAGATGAACACTTTTTTGCGGCCAAACTCATCGGCCAGCGCACCTGCGGCCATCAGGAAACAGCCAAACGTGAGCATAAAGGCGTTGGTTATCCAGCTCAGCGCCTGCGCACTGCCGCCGAGTTCGCGGGCAATCGCCGGAGTGGCAACGGCGCCGCTGACAAAATTCAGCGGCAGAATCATCCCCGCGAGGCAGACGGTGAACAGCACGCTGAGCTGGCCTGTCGCATGAGACGCAGCGTGAAATTTAGGATGAGCCATGGTCGTGTCCATAAAACAGGAAAGTGGCTGAGATGATAAAATGTCTGCAATTTGAGCGAAACAGGCTTACAGTCCGAATATTGCGGACAAAATGGCTCGTATAGCATGTGAAAACAGGGCGGAGCGCATCATGGAAAATCTGAACGGTATGCTGGCGTTTGTGCGGGCAGCCCAGCATCACAGCTTTGCAGCGGCAGGCGAACGCATGGGGATCTCTGCCTCGGCGGTGGGGAAAAGTGTGGCCCGTCTGGAGGAGAAACTCGGTGTGCGGTTGTTTAACCGCAGCACGCGGCGTATCAGCCTGACGGATGAAGGTCAGCTGTTTTTCGAACGCTGCCAGCAAATTGTGGCGCAGATGGAAGAGGCCGAGCAGGAGCTATCCCGGGTCTCGGCCGAGCCGCGCGGCAAGTTACGGGTCAGCATGCCAGCCATTGGCTATCGCATGTTGTTACCACATCTGGCCGAATTTATGCGTGGTTATCCGCAGGTTGAACTGGAGCTGGATTTCAGCGACCGCATGGTGGACCTGATTGCTGAAGGCATTGATGTGGCGGTGCGCAGCGGTGATCTGCCCACGTCGCAGTTGATGTCACGGCGGCTCGGGCCTTTTTATTTTGCGATTGTCGGCAGCCCGGCCTATTTTTCTGGTAATCCGCCACCGCAGACGCCCGCCGATCTGGAACATCACGCCTGTCTGCGATACCGTTTTCCGGGCAGCGGGCAGCTTCAACCTTGGGCTATCAGCGGTGAACCGCCGCTGAATTTACCGGTGGCGCTGAGCAGTAATAATCTCGAGGCGTTGTTGCAGGCCGTGCTTCAGGGGGTAGGGCTGGCGTATGTGCCTGAGTTTCTGGTGCGCGAGGCGTTGAAAACTGGGGAGCTGGTAGCCGTACTGGCGGAGCATCTCGACAATACCGGGAAATTCTCCGTCGTCTGGCCAAGCAGCCGTCATATGCTGCCCAAAGTGCGGGTATTTATTGATTTCTTGACGGAAAAAAAGCTGCTGGGCAGCAGCGGATGAGCCGCAGCAGGCCAGTAGTTCACTGAGCTGCAACGGCATTCTGGCTCGTGTTTAAACGGGGACGGAAAACTGGAAGCAGGCACCCTGACGCGGTTGTTCCATCAGACGAATATCGCTGCCATGGAGTTGCAGAATACGACGGACAATCATCAACCCCAGCCCACCTGCACGGTGTTTATTGGTGCTGAGAATCGATGGGCGGACAAACAGATTGGCCCGCAGTTCCGGCGCTACGCCCGGCCCACTGTCGTTGAGTTCCACCATCACCTGCTGTTTGTCTTTCCACAGACGAATGCTGATGTTTCCCCCCTCCGGCGTGTGGCGGATGGCGTTATCCAGCAGATTCGTCAGCACCCGCTCAATCATGCCGAGATCGGCATTGACCAGCGGAATTCCCGGTGTGAGCTCGGCGGTTAATTTCTGATGACGTGCTTCGGCAGCCAGTTCAAATTTCTGAAAGACATCATTGACCAGTTCGCACAGGGAGAACGGCTCTTTCTGTGGCTTGACCACGCCATATTCCAGCCGCGCCAGTTCGAACAGCTCCTGCGCTAGACGTCCGACTCGGCGACTCTGGGCCAGAGCAATGCTGAGATAACGCTGTCGATCGTCGGCGCTCAGATGTTCGGCTTTCATCGACAACGTTTCCAGATAACCGTGCAGCGAGGTCAGCGGAGTACGCAGATCATGGGAAATATTGGCGATGAATTCGCGACGCTGTTGATCCTGCGCCATCAGGCTCTGCCACTGTTGATCGATACGTTTTGCCATACTGACAAACGCCTGCTGTAACTGTGCCACTTCATCGCGTGGCTGGCCGTCAGGCACCGGGCTTTTCGCCAGTGCCTGAATCGCCTCCATTCCGCCGCTGTCGAGGTTGGCGATTTGCGCCGTCAGCCTGCGCACCGGTCGGGTGACCCAGCGGAATGCCAGCGCCCCGGCCAGCAGGCCAAACAGCACCACCATGCCCATGGATCGCAGCGCCATATAAATCGCCGATTGGTATTGCGCCTTACTGGCGAGCGCCGTGTAGTCATCACCCAGCAGGACGATATACACGTAGCCTTTGGTCACGCCATCGGCTTTCAGCGGCGCGGCGCTGAATACCTGCTGCGTATCTGGCGCACGCGGATTATCGCCGTAGACCGGCATCCGCGCTCCGTTAAGCAGCGCCTGCACCGGGGCTAAATCCACTCGCTCACGCTGTAATTTACCCGCCGGTGCTGCGTTGCTGACAATATTGCCGTCCTGGTCGAGCAGATAAACTTCAACGCTCGGATTTACCGCCATCAGCTGATTGAACAGGGTTTTCACGGCATTAGGGTCCAGCCCGTTCTGGCTGAGCAGCGGGTTATTGGCCGCAATTTGCGTCGCCAGATTGGACGATAATCGCTGGATCACCGCCTGGCTGTACTGGTTGCTGGAGCGAACCTGCATATAGCCTGAAATCGCGCTACAGGCGACCAGCAGCAGAATAAACACCAGCGTCAGACGTTGGGAAAGCGTCAGTTTTTTCATCATTTACCCCTGAGCGTCTTCCACTGACGACATAAATTTATAGCCCATTCCCCATACGGTCAGAATGCGTTCCGGCTCGGCCGGGTTGGTTTCAATCTTGATGCGCAGCCGGTTGATATGGGTGTTAACCGTATGTTCATAGCCTTCGTGCTGATAGCCCCACACCTGATTGAGCAGGCTAAGGCGCGAAAAAACCTTGTCGGGGTTTTTTACGAAGAAATAGAGCAGGTCGAATTCACGCGGGGTGAGATCGACTGGCTGCTGATTCAGCACCACTTCGCGGGCGATGGGATCAATGACCAGCCCGGAAAAACTGAGTGTTCCGGCATCCATCTTCATGTTACGGCTCATGGCCTCCTGACGGCGGAATAGCGCTTTGACGCGCGCCACCAGTTCCAGCATCGAAAAAGGTTTCGCCAGGTAGTCGTCAGCCCCCAGTTCAAGGCCGAGTACGCGGTGTACTTCGCTTGAGCGGGCGCTGATGATGATGATCGGCGTGTAGCGCGTCATGTTGCGTGCGCGGCGGCAGATCTCCAGCCCGTCGATGCCTGGGAGCATAAGGTCAAGGATCAAGGCGTCCCAGCCGCCTTTCTCCAACTGCGCCACGCCCAAGTTGCCGTCGCCAGCGTGGGTAATGTCAAAACCTTCGTCGCGAAGATGCAGGCTTAGCAACTCGGCGATATCGCCGTCGTCCTCCACAATCAAAATTTTTTTGGTCATGAATTGAATTCCTGTGCCAGCCTTATGGGAGGTGATTGTTTGCAGTTTACACAAGCGGGTGACGCAGAGTTATCACATTTTATTTAACTTTGCGTGAGGTCTTGGGGAACAAATCCACTGAATACTGGTGGCATCAACAGGGCAGATGGCGGGGAAAACAACATGACGTTACATACCGATTTTTCTCAGCAGCAACCAAGTAAACCTGAAGTGGTGCATCCACTCTGGTTGCGCTTAACACATTGGTTCAATGCGCTGGCGGTACTGATTATGGTCACCAGCGGCTGGCAGATCTATAACGCATCACCGCTGTTTGATTTTAGCTTCTCCCGCAGCCTGACCCTTGGCGGCTGGCTGGGTGGCGGCATCCAGTGGCACTTCGCCGGGATGTGGTTATTCGGCCTCAACGGTCTGTTTTATCTGCTGATGAACATTGTTACCGGACGGATGAAACGTAAATTTTGGCCGCTGACGCCGCGTGGGATCCTGCGTGATTTAGGTGCGGCGCTGCGCGGCAAACTGGCCCATGCCGATTTGCGACATTACAACATGGTGCAGCGCGCAGCCTACGTCTTCGTCATGTTCGACGGCATTATTTTGGTGCTGTCCGGGCTGGTGGTGTGGAAGTCGGTACAGTTTCCGCTGCTGCGTGAACTGTTGGGAGGCTTTGATACTGCGCGCTATGTGCACTTTTTAGCCATGGCTTCTCTGGTTGGTTTTGTCGCGCTGCATCTGGTGATGGTGGCGCTGGTGCCAAAAACCCTGCTGGCCATGCTGCGCGGACGCTAAGGAACAGCCATGAAGAACATCATTAAAAAAAGTATCAATCAGATTTTTAGTTCGTCAGACAGCGAAACCATCGTGCAGGAGGCGCAAAAGCAGATTATCCGCCATCTCGACGCGCCGTCACGCCGCCGCTTTTTACAGCAGGGTCTGACATTGGGCGGTATGGCCATGCTGACCGGCTGTGATATCAGCGATAACGAGAGCGTCGAAAAAGCGCTGGTGAAAGTCTCCAGTTTTAATGACCGCGTGCAGGGCTGGCTTTTTGGTTCAACCCGCTTAGCGCCGGTGTATGCAGAGTCAATGATGACCCGGCCATTTCCCTTTAACGCCTTTTACTCTGAGGACGAGGCGCCGGAGGTCAACGGCAACGATTACCGCCTGAAGATAGCTGGGCTGGCGCTCGATAAGCGTGAATGGTCGCTGGAGACGCTCTACAAAATGGCGCAAGTCAGCCAGGTTACCCGTCATATTTGTGTCGAAGGCTGGAGCGCGATCGGCAAGTGGGGCGGGGTGCCGTTCGGTGATTTCCTGCGGTTGATTGGTGCCGACCTCACCGCGGAATACGTCAGCTTTAAATGTGCCGACGAGTACTACACCAGTATCGATATGGCGACGGCGTTACACCCGCAAACTCTGCTGGCGCTGACGTATGACGGGCAAATTTTGCCGCGTAAATACGGTTTTCCGATGAAACTGCGTATGCCGACCAAGCTCGGCTACAAGAATCCAAAGCATATTGAAGTGATTGAAGTTACGAATAAATACACCGGTGGATACTGGGAAGACCAAGGTTATAACTGGTTCGGCGGCAGCTGAGAAAAAGGGCAGGTGCCCACACTGGCTGTCTGAATAATCTCTTTAAGTCTGGATATGAAAGTAAAAACTTACCTGCACAACGGTGCAACCTACCTAAATAAAGGAAATACGATGAAAAAGCTGATGGCAGTAATGATGTTCTCTACCGTAATGATGGGCTTCGCTGGCGTGACTCAGGCGGCTGATGCTATGTCTAAAGACACAACGGGCAAGATGTCCCATGACTGCATGAAAAAAGACAGCATGGGTAAAGATCAGATGGGCAAAGACTCAATGGGTAAAGACTGCATGTCTAAAGACCACATGAAGAAAGACAGCATGAGTAAAGACAGCATGAGCAAAGACAACATGTCGAAAGATGCGATGAAAAAAGACGCATCGAGCCAGTAACCGCTCATCGGATGACGTTCTCCTGTGTCTGAACGCTTCATCACAGCCCGCCAGTTCTGGCGGGCTTTTGCTTTGTATTAGTTAAAAGCATTCTTTTCAAGCCACCGCCCAAAGACCTCCAGCGCTTCTTCGAGATTGGCACGCCCGAAACCGATGCGCAGAAAATCCTCGCAGACCGGCGTCAACTCCGACGCGTAGGCCACGGACGGGATCACCATCACGCCCGTTTCTTCGACCAGACGTGTGGCAAAAGCTTCAGCCCCGTCCTGACCTTTATAGCGAACAAACGCCAGCACCCCAGCTTTCGGCAGGATCAGTTCAAAAGTCTGAGGGAAGCGCGCCAGGAAATCGGTCAGTAATTGCAAATTGCGGCGCGATCGCTGCATGACTCGCTCGAGGATCGGCGCACGGGCATTCAGCGCCAGCGTCGTCAGCATCTCGCCGGGAATCGAATTACAAATCGACAAGTACTGCTTCATGCGTTCAAGTCTCGCCAACCAGGTGTGGTCCTGACAGGCAACCCAGCCAATGCGCAACCCCGGCAGACCATACGCTTTCGACGTGACGTTCAGCGAAATGCCGCGCTCGTAGATATCGGCCAGCTGCGGCAGACGATCGGCAGAGTTAAATTCGGTCTGGCGATAGACTTCGTCAGAGAAAATCCATAGGCCTCGCTCACGGCACATCGAAACCAGCTCATCCAGTTGCTGAGGGTTTATCAGCGCGCCGGTGGGGTTGTGCGGGAAGTTAATCACCAGAACTTTGGTGTTGGGGCGCAGCGCAGCACGGACCTTATCGACGTCCAGCGCCCAGCCATTTTCGACCTCCAGCGCGACGCCGGTGACGTCGCAGCGCGACATCGGTACGCTTTCAAGCGACTGATAATTGGGTGTGATCACCACGGCGTGATCGCCAGCGTCCAGCAGCGCATGAAAACTGGCATAAATCGCTTCATCGGCACCGGCAAAACTGATGATCTGCCCGACGTCGATGTTCCCATAAGTTCCCGCAATCGCCGCCAGCAGTTCGGGGGTTCCGCGCAGCGGCGGGTAATCCAGCATCGCCTGCATAAAGGGCTGGCGATGCTCAATGCCGGCCAGTTCAAACAGCGTATCGATGTTCATCGATTCTGGATAAGAAGAGGACAGCGGGAAGCGCACCGCGTGTTCCAGTTTCGATAAATAAGAAATTAAACGGAAATCTTGTGGAAAGGACATGGCATTACCTGCGACTTATTTAGAACGCTTTAGAAAGCGATTAACGGCGATAACCCTGACCAAAACGGCGCTCAAGGCGGCTCTGAAACAGCTCGAGTACAATGGACATAATCCAATATATCGCGGCGGCGGTGGCCAGCATTTCCATATAACGGTAGGTGCTGCGGCCATAAGATTGCGCCAGAAAATTCAGTTCCCACAGGCCCATCAGCGATACCAGCGACGAATCTTTCAGCATGGAAATAAACATGGAGCCGGCGGGAGGAATGATGATGCGCAGCGCCTGCGGAGCGGTGACATGAACGGCCACCGTCCAGGAAGAGAGCCCCAGCGCCATCGCCGCCTCTTTCTGCCCACGGGGTACCGAGAGCACGCCGCTGCGGATGGTTTCTGCCAGATAGGCGCCGTAATTAAGCGACAGCGCGATAATGCCGGAACTGAGCGCGCTCAGCACAATGCCCGCCTGCGGTAGCGCCAGGTAGATAATGAGCACCTGCACCAGCAGTGGGGTACCGCGAAACAACGAGGCATAAAATGTGGCGCAACCGAAGGCCAGCGCATTCTCAGACATGCGTCCTAATGCGGTGAGAAGCCCGAGTAACAGGCAGAAAAACATCGAACAGGCGGTGATCAGTAGAGTCAGCGCCGCTCCCTGAATAAAACCGTCCGGTGACAGACGCAAGCCCAGCAGGAACGGCAATTTCTGCCCGATGAGATCCCATTGCAGCCCCATTTTACTGAACAGCCCCAGTACTAAGCTGAGCAGAATCAGCCAGGTCAGCGCGGTTTTGACCTTAAAAGCACGCGGGCTGGTAAAAACGCCTGTCTCAGCAGGCGGCAGGGTGCGGGTTTCCGGCGTAATGTCTTTGACCTCAGGAAGCTGCGCCATGCGTTATGGCGCCTCTTTGGTGACGTCTTCGCCCAGCCAGTGTTGGGAAATCTTGGCCAGCGTGCCGTCATCGCGCAGGGATTTAACGGTATCCGCTACTTTCTTGTCCCATTCGGCATCGCCTTTATCGGTTGCGACCCAGTTCGGTTCGGCGTACAGCTCAGTGACAATTTTAAACACCGGATTGCGCTTGATGCGCGCATTGGCGGTGGCTAAGTCAGAGACAATGGCATCCAGACGCACGCCAGGGCCGAGGGCCAGATTCTGGAATGCGACCTCTTCGTCACTTGGAATGGCCTGCACGTTATCAAACGGGAAGGCTATTGGTTTGGTACCAGGGATCACCAGCGTTTTTTGCAGATAGGTTTCATAACTTGAGCCAATACCAATGCCGACTTTTTTGTTGCTGAGATCGGCGGCGGACTTGATACGGTCATCGTTCTTGTTCACCACCAGCACCGCCGGGGAACTGTAATACGGCGTCACGAAGTCCAGCACTTTGGCCCGCTCAACGTTGGGAGTCATCGAACAGATACAGGTATCCCAGCGCCCACGCCAGTTACCGCCAATAATGGTTTCCCAACCCGGTGCGGTGACTTCCAGCTTAACGCCCATCCGCTGCGCCACGGCTTTCGCCACGTCAACATCGAAACCGGCCAGCTGGTTGTTGTCATCGATAAAGCCAAATGGAGGGTAGTCATTCACGATGACGTTATGCAGCACGCCGGTTTTCATCACCCGGTCCAGCGTGGCACCGGCATGGGAAACGGCGGAAAACAGAGTGGTCGCAAGCAGGGTAAAAGCGAGAACGGGTGTGCGCATGGGCAGGGCTTTCCTTACATAACCTGAGTGAATGAATTCGCAATGGAAATTCAGATTACGTTTTGGACGTATAGATGTCCAGTACTGGAAGTGACTATGCTTATAGCGTAAGTATTTAGGGAGGAATCGCCGACAGTAATTCGATAAACCGGCGCTCGCCACATAAGCCAGAGCCGGGGGGAAACAGTCTATTTACTCGCGGGTTATGACTATTTATCCTGATCCTTACTGCCCTGAATCAGTTTTCGTGCGGCGGCTATCGCGTCGCTATCCGCCGTTTTAGGCTTGGCTTTATTGAGGGCGGTGCTGAGGCCCGAACGGCCCCATAGGTCAAAACTGTCGTCATCTTTAAGATGATCAAAGATGGAAGGTACTGCATCGGGTTTCTTAGCCATGGGGTAAATTATCTCGGTGTCGGAAATTTTCCTAAGCTTAGCCGTTTCTGCTTTTCAGACCAAGAAAGAAAGCCGCAAGACGACGCTCTCGGTTATTCGAAAAGCACTTTATTCAGACAAAAAACGCTGATTTGACGGCCGGGCATCGAACCACTGCAAGATTTGACGGTTGAAGTCATCGGGGGCTTTGTTGGCAGAGGTTGCCGCTAGCGTAGCCAGCGAATATTGTGCAAAAACCTGACGCATGGCCTGTTCGGCTTCGAGCATCACTTTGTGGATCCCGCAGGTTCCTTCAGTGGCCCATTTTGGTGCCTGTTGATTAAACACCGCGCAGCGCTCGCGGATCTCTTTGCATTCGAACAAGCCTTTGGGGCCGTCGATGGCGTCAATCACATCCTTTACAGAGATAGATTCAGCAGTGCGCGCCAGACTGAAGCCACCGCGGGCACCTTCGGTCGAATGCACCAGGCCGGCCTTTTTCAGCTTCGTGAATATCTTTGCCAGAAAGTCCACCGGGACGCCCTGTAGATCGGCCATATCGCGAACGTTAGCGTCTTTGATGCCGTCCGGGTGGCTGATATACAACAAACAATGCAGTGCATATTCCACACCAGAACTTACGAACGCCATACTTCCTTCCTCTGCAAAGATAATTCAACGGTTGAGATTCTATAGCAGAATGATTGAAGAGTCCCACGGTATGGCCGTTGGCTTATTTGTCCATCTGTACCAGGTTTTTCTGGTCATCATCGGCGATAAACAGGGCTAACAGTTTGGCCGGTTTGGTTTTACTGGCATTTTCACTGATGCGGTGATGTGCTCCGGGCTGCTCTGTCCAGCTTTCACCTGCATGATAGGTTTTCACTTTTCCGTCATCGACCTGGCTGGTTATTTCACCTTCCAGCACGTAGGCGATCACGAAGGCCTCGCCGTGACGGTGTGCGGCGGTGGTGCCGCCCGGTGCGTAATCCACGACCAGTGCTGTCACTTTTTTACCCGGTACATTCGCCAGCGGATAGGCAAAGGCTTGGTTGATGCTTTGCGTTGCCGGAGCGGGTGCGGCGTGAACGGCAAACGCGGAAGGGATCAGGGCAGACAGAAGCAACAGGGATTTCAGTTTCATGGTGTTCTCCGGTTTTAGGCGTATTGAATTTGTTGGTTCAGGCCGTATTCGACAGCCCACTGCGCAGCAAGGTGTGACAGTTCAGCATGGGCGCGAACCAGCGCGGCATCGCGCTCTTCGGCGGCGGTAAATTGCAACGGTTGGGCATCAACAAACTGTGGCGCATCAACGCCAATAAATGCGAACGAGGCTTTGAGCACCGGCGTCATGGCATCCATCCAGCTGTACTGCGTGCCTTCGCGCAAATCTGCGCCGCGGGTGGTAATAAAGATCACTTTCTTATCGCCGAGTTTGCCCACCGTTGTGCCGTCAGGCAGCAGATCATAGGTAATACCGGTGCGGGTAATGGTGTCGATGAAGGTTTTAAAGGTGGAAGGAATAGTCCAGTTGTACATCGGCATCGCACACACCAGGGCATCGGCTTCCATCACGCGCTGGCACATGGCGTCCGATGGTGCTAACACGTCATGCATCTGTGCGGTGCGCTGATCGACGGGTGTATAAGTAGCCTGAGCGAACTCAGCCGAAACGTGTGGCTGAATATCATCGGTGACGTCCAGATAATCCACCTCAATGTCTACGCCGCCTTTCTGCAATTGTTGCAGAAAGAACCGGCCCAGCGCGCGGGAATTAGACCACTGGTGAAATTTAGAGCTCGCATCGATATGTAAAATTTTCATGGTGTACTCGTCCGTTTTTGTTTGAGTGTTCACAGTCAATTTAACTACGACTGCTTTTGTCGTAGTTAAGATAGGCGCTAATGCGAACTGGTTCAAGTGGTTTTTTACGGGGAATTTGAAGGGGTGCAGATGGAGGGGGCATATGACGAACTGAATGTTGCTCCGTCAGAGGGTCTGTCCATGACAAGGACATGTGCGAAACGACAGCAAGAGTGTGGATCTGCATCATCGTTCGATTGCTGAAAGCCTGCTATCTTAAGTAAAGCATCACTTGAGAATACATGTATGAAACTACTTAACAATGAATCCAAATACCGTGAATGAATGGTAAAAGATTATCTATACCCGTGGTCATTGAAGGTGCTTGATTATCCAGCTGATAAATATCATGCATCAGCGCGATGAAAATAGAGCTGACTGCAAAACAGAAGATTGCCCTTGAAGAGCTACAGCGTCAAAGTCGTGACCATCATGTCCGCGACAGAAT
>BHES01000088.1 GCA_003864575.1 Enterobacterales bacterium | reverse complement strand
CTTGTTGTAGGCTGTCCAGTTGGTGATTTTGAACTTTTGTTTTGCCACGAGAGACCACGATGCCATCAGGAAGATAGAGTTTTGATTTTGATCACAGACAAAAGTTCGATTTATTCAACAAAGCCCCTATAGAGGTGATTTTCGGCTTTTTGACTCTGCCAGTAATGCTACTCATGGGAAATCAGATCTGCACAAAGTGCCCTTTCGACACTTCGCTGTACTGCCTGACTGGCGGTACAAAACTGTTATCCCGTACCGGGCTTTTCAGTTCATCGACCTGCATGTGGCGTTTGAGCGCACGTCTGGCCGGATCTGGCACTGGAACGGAAGCCATCAGTTTGCGGGTGTAGGCGTGCTGGGGGTTATCGAAAATCGCGGCACGCGGGCCAATTTCGACGATCTCTCCGAGGTACATGACCGCCACGCGATGGCTGACGCGTTCGACCACCGCCATGTCGTGGGAGATAAACAGGTAAGAGAGGTTCATGCTCTCCTGCAAATCGAGTAGCAGGTTCACCACCTGCGCTTTCACCGACACATCCAGCGCCGACACCGATTCATCCGCCACAATCACTTTCGGATCCAGCGTCAGCGCGCGGGCAATGCAGATACGCTGGCGCTGTCCGCCGGAAAACTCATGCGGGAAGCGGCGCATCATATCTGGCGACAGCCCCACTTTACGCAGCAGCGCGGCGGCTTTCTCTTTGGCATCCGCGCGGTTATGCAGTTTGTGTTGCAGCATTGGCTCAATCAGCGCGTCACCAATGCGCATACGCGGGTTCAGGCTGGCAAAGGGATCCTGGAAAATCATCTGAATACGTTGGCGCATCTGCAAAATCTCGCGCTTGTGGATATTCATGACGTCGAAGCCATCGAAATCAATCGCACCGCTGTGCGGCGTCATCAGCCGCGTCACGGCGCGTCCGGTGGTGGATTTGCCACAACCCGACTCCCCCACCAGTGAGAGCGTTTCGCCCTGCAACAGGTCAAAACTGATGTTTTCTACCGCATGAACAGCCCCGACCTGGCGGCTCAACAACCCGCCATAGACCGGAAAACGCGCGCTGAGGTTTTTCACCGACAGCACCGGCGACAGACGGGTATCCGGCGTATTAGCGACTTCCAGCGGCTCGTTGGCTGCGCCGGTTTGCAGGTCAATTTGCGGGAAACGTAGCGGCCAGGCACGCCCCTGCATGGAGCCAAGCTTAGGCACCGCTGCCAACAGTGCGCGGGTATAGGGGTGTTTCGGGCGGTGGAACAGCTCCGCCGTGTCGCCACTTTCGACACATTCTCCCTGGTACATCACCAGTGTGCGGTCCGCTATCTCGGCCACCACGCCCATATCATGGGTGATAAACAGTACCGCCATGCCCTCCTCTTCCTGCAAGGTTTTGATCAGATCAAGGATTTGTCCCTGAATGGTAACGTCCAGCGCGGTCGTTGGTTCGTCAGCAATCAGCAGCCTGGGTTTGAGCGCCAGCGCCATAGCAATCATGACGCGCTGGCGCATTCCCCCCGAGAACTGGTGTGGATATTCATCAAAACGCGCAGCGGCGTTGGGGATGCGCACCTTTTCCAGCAACCGCAAGGTCTCTGCCCGCGCCGCTTTTGAAGACAGTCCGCGATGACGTTTGAGGCTTTCGGCAATCTGCCGCCCGATGCTGAACGTCGGGTTCAGCGAGGTCATCGGTTCCTGAAAAATCATCGCCATTTCATTGCCGCGAATATCGCGCATCGCCTTGTCGGAGAGCGTCAGCAGGCTGCGCTGATTGAGGCTGACTGAGCCCTCAATCTTGCTGGAATTAGCCTTCAGCAGACGCATGACCGACAGCGAGGTCACACTTTTGCCGGAGCCGGACTCACCAACAATTGCCAGCGTTTCGCCCGGATAGACTTCAAACGAAAGATCCCGCACCACGGGCAGCCAGTCGTCGTCACCACGAAATGAGGTAGTGAGATTTTTCACTTCCAGCACCGGCAGGCGCGTTGTGGCGGCGGGGTCTGTCATGATAGGGGTCATGCTGTTTCTCCGGCAAATTCAGGTCGGTAAATTAACGGCAACGGGCAGACAGCACCGGTTGCGGCGTAAAGCTGAAATCTTTATCAAACGGGAAGGTGTCACGCACTTTGCGATGACGCGGCAAACGCTCGACAAATTGATCCACCACGCCGTTGGAGAGCGCCATCAGATTTGGCCGGGCAATCGGTGCCAGCTCAGGCGACAGATAACCAGATTTCACCACCACGATGTGGGCCGTGTGCGGATCCAGCCCCAGCGCGGTGAAGTCACTGATGTTGTGATACGGCCTGCGGCGCGCCGAGACCACCACATCGATACCGCCGGTACGTAGCACGGCCTGACGGTCGGCCGGAGCCAGTGCATCAAGCAGCAACACCACTTCGAACTCTCCTTTTACCTGCGGGCTGGCGTGATCGAGCGAAGCGCCGATCGTCAGCGTTAATGTTGAACCCACACCGGCGTTGAAGGCCGCTTCGGTCGCTGGTAAGTCAGTGATGCCCGCGACAATCACCCCTTCGGCATATTGCGCGATAAGCTCTGCCAGTACGTCAGCGCGATCGCCCACTCCGCCGCCGGTCGGGTTGTCGCCGGAATCTGCTAAGACGACGGGCTGCGTCGGGCTGGCGATGGCCTTGGCGACACAGGCTTTTACGGTGTCAGTTTCACAACCAAAGACGAAATCTTCACGGGCATCCCAGTAGGCCTGCGCCAGCTGGTTCGCTTCCCGCTCCAGCACCGCCTGGTCGGTGCCGGTCATGATCACCGCCGCCGTGGCGCGCGGTTCATCAGCCCAAACGTAACCGACCATCAGCGAGCTGTCCCACACGCCGTCAATTTCATCCATCGCCGGCAAGCGGGCGTACAAACTTTTAGCCGGTTCATCTTCCGTACTGGTGCGTTCGCCCGGCAATACCACCGGTACCGGCACCCAGAGCAGCATCGGTTTCACGCCGGTTTCCAGCATTTTGACCAGCATGGCGACCGAGCGACGCATGGTTTCTTCGGTATCAATGTGCGGCGCGGTGCGGTAAGTCGAGAACATGTCGATGGCATCAATAATTTTCTGCGAGACGTTGCCGTGCAGGTCATAGCTGACGCTGATTGGGCAATCCGGCCCCACGACGTCGCGGGCGGCGGCGATCCAGTCGCCTTCGGCATCTTCCATGCCTTCGACATACATGGCGCCGTGCATCGGCAAATAAAGGCCGTCGAAGGGTTTTTGTGCTTCCAGACCGGCTATCAGCTCGCCTTTGAATTTCTCATAGGTTGCGCGGGAAACCGGTCCGCCAGCGATGGCGCGGGCGTGGATCGTCGGCAAAAAGGTCGCCGGATAATCCTGCAAAAATTTGAAATAGGGCGCGGCCAGCAGTGCGGCATCACGCGTGATACGAAAGTCTTTCTCTTCGTTAAGCACCGGATTGTAAGTGCTGCATTCGATATGGATACCGCCAACGGCTATACGCATGAGGTTGTTACCTTACAGTGGGATCAGGGCCTGTCAGAAAACGATGCGCAGAGACGCTCGCCGCAGCGCGCGACCACGTATCGTCGTTAAGTGAAAATGTTCGAACCGGTGTCATACCGGCCACGCCGGGCAGCACATTGGCGTCGATGGATTGCTGCACCACCGTACCGAATAACCCGTTGAATGCGCCTTCCTGATGGGCAATCAGGATCATTTCCGGGTCATTGATTTGAATAAGATGCGATACCGCCAGCCCCAGCGCCGTGCCAGCGTGATGCAGAATGCGTACCGCCTGATTGTTACCCTGCGCCGCCAGTTGCTCCAGCTGCGCCATCGAGCTGACTTTCAGCCCTTCGGCTTTTGCGGCCTGCATCACCGCATTGAGCGAGGCGATGGTATCGAGGCAGCCGCGTTTTCCGCAACGGCACGGCGCTCCGTTCAGTTCGATGGTGCTGTGGGCAATTTCCCCCGCGCCACCGTGCGCGCCCCGGTATAAGTGACCGGCAATAAAGTGTGCGCTACCGATCCCTGCGCCGTGGCTGAGCAGGGTAAAGCTGCGCAGTTCGCGAGCACGGCCGAAGCGTTTTTCACTCACCGCCAGTGCTTTGGCGTCGTTCTCTATCGCTACGTCCATACCGGTGGTTTCGCGGATCAGCGCCGCCAGCGGAACATCCCGCCAGCCGAGCAGCGCCGACTGCACGCAGGTCGACTGATGTGCATCGATAAATCCAGACAGCGTCACTCCCAGCCCAAGCAGTTTTTCAGCGGCGTCGGCGTGGGGTGCAAGCAGCTCAGGCAGCGCAGCGGCGATGTCTTCAGCCAGTTGCTGCGGTACGTTGCTGAGTGGAAAAGTCACCCGCGAAAGGATCTCGCCGTGCAAGTTGATCAGCACCATGTGGGCGGGATCCTGCAACAGCGATACCCCGGCGAAATAAGCGCCTTCGGGGTGTACCAGCAGCCGCACCGATGGCCTGCCCTGCCCCGTGCCCGGCACGGTTTCGGCTTCAAACAGCAAGCCCGCGTCGATCATCTCCCGCACCACGCCGCTGACGGCGGCTTTGCTCATTCCGGAAAATTGCACCAGATCAGTCCGGCTCAGGCCGTCTGACGCTGCAATAGCAGCCAAAATCTGTCGTTGTAAGGGAGTTAACATATTCGTTTTCCGGCTCTCAAATTTAACTCAGCTGCATTGACATTAAACATTAAAAATGGATATATCAATGTCTATTAGTTCACAATTTGAACCAAACATCGCCACATAAGTTTTTCATATGAACTAAATACACCGTCCACGGGCACACTATTTACAGTCTTCAAAAGAAAGGGATTTGTGACGGTTTCTGAGCAGTTTTTTCTCATTCACATTATTTTTGGCAGAGGAAATACGATGAACACTTTCGGTAAAATTAGACGTCCCGGACGGTTAACGCTTCTGAGTACGGCGCTGCTTGCCGCACTTTCCTCCCCGCTTTACGCGGCAACCCTGACGGTGATGCAAAACGAAGCGCCGCGCAGCATGGATCCGGGCAACCAGACCGCGACCTTCACCGGTACGGTGCTCGACCCGATGTATGAAGGGTTGCTGAAAATGTCGCCTGAGCTGAAACCGGAAGCGGCGCTCGCCACGTCCTGGAGCAGCGATGAAAGCGGTTTGAAGTGGACTTTTAAATTACGCGATGGCGTCACTTTCCATGACGGCACCCCGTTCAATGCCGACGCTGTGGTGGCCAACTTTGCTCGCCACCTTGATGCCAAACGGGGTCTGGCTGCCAGTGGCCGCTTACGCACCTTCCTCGACAGCGTGACCAAAGTGGATGACTCCACCGTGCTGTTCACGCTGAAAAAACCGTATCCGGCCTTCCTGAATTTACTGACCACCGGCGCATCGCTGATGGTCAGCCCGACGGCGGATAAAGCCGGTACGCTCGACAGCAAAGCCGTCGGTACCGGCCCTTATAAAATGGCGCAGTACAAAACCGGTGAGTTCGTGCTGGAAGAGAAATATCCGGGCTATTGGGGCAATAAAACCGCAGGGCCAGATGATCTGAAATGGACCTGGAGCGCCGAACCGTCCGTGATGAACATGGCCTTACAGGCCGGTGAAGCCGACGTCATTAACCCAGTGCCACCGCAGTTCGCCACCTTGCTGAAAAACAATCCTAAGTTCCAGCTGCATGAAAGTCCGGGCTCCGCCGTGTTCTGGGTGGCACTCAATACCGATCTCAAACCGCTCAGCGACGTGCGCGTGCGTCAGGCGCTGAACTTCGCCACCGACCGCGCAGGTCTGGTGCGCGCCATCATGTCGGGCTTCGCCATTCCGGCCAACTCGCCGCTGGCGCCGGTCACAGCCGGTTATGACAAAACGCTCGACCCGTATCCGCTCAATCTTGAAAAAGCCAAAGCCCTGCTGAAAGAAGCCGGTGTGCCTGACGGCTTTACTATGTCGATTGCCGTTCAGGGGCAGGATGCGCGTATCGGCCAGGTGCTGCAAAGCATGTGGGCGAAAATCGGCGTGAAACTGGATGTGCGTCAGATGGAAAGTGGCGTATGGGCCAAAGCCGCCTTTGCCGACCAGGCAGGTAAAAAAGCCGAAAATACCGGTGCCGTACTGGCGTCGTGGTCATCCGGTGTCAACGGCGCGGATCTGCAACTTCGTCCGCTCTATTACAGCAAAAGCTTCGCGCCGGGTGGTGCTAACCTCGGTTTCTTCAATGACCCTAAACTGGACGAAATGCTAGATAAAGCGGCGTCCACGCAGGATGAAAATGCGCGCAACGCCATTTATGTCGAAGCACAGAAAGAGATCAACCAGCAGGCCCCACAGGTATTGCTGTATTACCAGAATGATTTGTACGCCACAGGTAAGGATGTCTCCGGTGTGAGCATGATCCCCGGCGGGCAAATTGTCGTAAAAGACGCACATAAGGGTTGATATGAAAGCTTATCTGGCAAAAAAACTCATCGCCTTCCCGATCATTTTGATCGGGGTGTCGATGCTGATTTTTGGGTCGATCCGCGCGCTGCCGGGCGATCCGGCGCGCCTGATGGCCGGGCCGGAAGCCACGCAGGAAGCGGTGGACAATATGCGCGTACGCCTTGGGCTGGATCAGCCCATCGTGACCCAATACGTGCATTTTGCCACCGACGCGTTACACGGCAATCTCGGGCTGTCGCTGCAATCGCAACTGCCCGTGACGCAGGAGATAGGCGAGCGTCTGCCGTTCACGCTGGCGCTGGCCGTGCTGGCCTATTTTCTGGCGGTGGCCATTGGCGTTCCCGCCGGGATGATGGGTGCGGTCTACCGCAACCGCTGGCCAGACTACGGCGTGATGCTGCTGGCCATTGCCGGAGCCTCTGTCGCTAACTTTTGGCTGGGGCTGATGGCGATGAACTACTTTTCGGTGTCGCTCGGCTGGCTACCGCTGCTCGGTGCGACGTCGTGGAAAAGCTATATTTTGCCGTCGGTGACGCTGGCGGTATTGCCGATGGCGGTGATGGCGCGCATGACCCGCTCAAGCATGTTGGATGTGCTTTCGGAGGACTATATCCGCACCGCACGCGCCAAAGGACTTTCCGCCGTCACCATTTATTGCAGTCATGCGTTCCGTAATGCGCTGATACCGATTGTCACCATCGTGGCACTCAACTTTGGCAGTCTGATTGGCGGTGCGGTGGTCACCGAATCGGTCTTCAACTGGCCGGGTATCGGGCGGCTGCTGGTCGATTCCGTGCGTTACCGCGACTACCCGGTCATTCAGGGTGTCGCGCTGGTGGCCGTCTGCGGCGTGGTGGTGATGAACCTGCTCGGAGAGCTGTTGATCGCCTTCCTGAATCCAAAAATAAGGTTCGATTAATGTCTGCCATTATCACGCAACTGCCCCGCCGCAAACCGCGGACTTTGCGGTTTTTCCGCTGGTTATGGCGTCATCCGGCGATCACGTTCGGGGGCCTGATCGTCAGCGTCATTGTGCTGATGGGGATCTTCGCCCCGTTGCTGACCCGCCATGACCCTTACGCACAGGATCTGCTCGATACCCTGCTCGCGCCGTCAGCTGACCATCTGTTCGGTACGGATGATTATGGCCGCGACATTTTCGCCCGCGTCATTTATGGCGCACGAATTTCAATTATCGAAGTGTTGTTGAGTGTCGGGCTGGCGATGATTGTCGGTATTCCGCTCGGCGTGATTGCCGGAATGGCGGGCCGCTACGTGGACATGGTCATCATGTGGTTTATGGACATGCTGTTCGCGTTCCCAGGCATCGTGCTGGCTATCCTCGTCGTGAGTATTCTCGGTGGGGGACTAATTAATTTACTGATCGCCATTTCACTGTTTGCCATTCCGGTTTACGCCCGTCTGAGCCGTAACCTGACGCTGGGGCTGAAACAGATGGAATATGTGGAAGCCGCGCAGGCACTCGGGCTGTCAGATTACCGGATCATCGTGCATTACATTCTGCGTAACGCCATCGGGCCTATCATCGTGCAGTCTACCCTGACCGCCGGTACGGTGATCCTCGCCGCCGCCAGCCTGTCATTTCTCGGTTTAGGCGTGCAGCCTCCAATGCCGGAATGGGGTACCATGATGAGCGATGGCCGAAACTTCCTCGGCATAAATATTTATCTTTCGCTGTTCCCCGGTCTGGCAATCATGCTGACGGTGCTCGGATTCAATGTCCTGGGCGATGGATTACGCGATTTACTGGACACCCGCTCATGACCAAACCTTTTACCGCTGCGCCTGTTGATACGGCGGTGTTTTGTGCCGATATCGGCGGTTCTTTTATTAAGCTTGGCGTTTCACGCCGTGCCGGTGAAGTTGAAGAGTTCGGCAAAGTTCCCACGCCGACCGCCTCCTGGGCGGAGTTCGTCGCAGCGGTGCAGGGTTTACTCACCGAGTTTGGGCTGGATTTTCCTGCTGATACGCCGCTGGCGATCTCCACCGCCGGGCTGGTTTCACCACAAACCGGCGAGCTGCTGGCGACCAATATTCCCGCGTTTACCGGCCGCTCTCTGGCGGCAGATCTGAGCCGCGAATTACAGCGCCCAGTGACCGCCGCTAATGATGCTGACTGCTTTGCTCTGGCCGAAGCCTATGCCGGAAACGCGCAAAATCAGCCTATCGTCGCAGGTATTATTCTCGGTACCGGCGTCGGCGGTGGACTGGTGATCAACGGCCAGCTGGTACGCGGTCACGGTGGCGTCACCGGCGAATGGGGCCACGGCGCCATCACCCGCACCGAACTGACGCTGAATGGAAAAATCTACGCGATCCCACGCCTGCCCTGCGGCTGCGGCCAACTCGGTTGTCTTGATATTCTGGGCGGCGCACGCGGGTTGGAACGCCTGCATCAGCATTTACATCAGCAAGACCGCACCAGCCAGCAGATTGTCGAAGGTTGGCAGAACGGCGAGCCGGACTCAGCTCTGACGGTCAGTGCCTGGCTGCAACTGGTGGCCGAACCGCTGGTGCTGTTGGTGAATATTCTCGGCCCCTCAAAAATCGTCGTCGGCGGTGGTCTGGCTAATGCCACAGCGCTGATTGCCGCGCTTGATGTTCAGGTTCGCACGGGGCCGCTTCATCGCTATGCTGAACCACTGGTCATTACCGGGAAGTTTGCCGGCAACGGGGGAAATGGCGGGATGATAGGGGCTTCGGTGCTGGGGCGGCATCATAATTCCGCTTTTTAAATTCAAATTTCATATCGAGGTCGTGGGCTCGCCGCCCACGGTTTTGAATTTGAATTTGAATTTGAAATTAAAAAGCTAAAGCCGAGATTGAACCGCCACCCAATCATCCCTGTGCAACCGATACAGGCAATGCTCCTGTAGCCAACTGCCCGCCTCCACCGCCGGATGGTCAAAGTTCTCATCCGGGCTGAGACTCATGCCCATTCTCTGCATCAGCGCTTGTGAACGGATATTTGGCAACGCAGTAAATGCTACAATCTCATTGAGATTCAGCCGGTTAAATCCCACGTCAAACGCGGCACGTGCGGCTTCGCTGGCCAGCCCTTTTCCCCAGGCATCCGCACAAAGACGCCAGCCTATTTCTACGCAGGGAGTAAACGGCAGGTTATAACCCGGCGTATGCAGGCCAAGAAAACCGATAAATTTGCCGTCTTCGCGGGTTTCCAGCGCCCAAATCCCCCACCCACGCTCTGCGATCAACGCGCTACAGCGCTGCGCCATATCATCACTCTGCTCACGCGTCAGCGTTGCCGGGAAATACTCCATGACCTTTGGGTCCGCATTCATGGCAGCAAAAGGGGCCAGATCCTCTTCACACCACTGGCGCATCACCAGACGCGGCGTAGTGATTTCTATGCCCGGTATCACGACGGGAACGATAAATTCTTCCATGTTTTCTCCTTGCTGACGTTGCTGTTGCTGTTGCTGTTGCTGTTGCTGTTGCTGTTGCTGTTAAAAAATCCAGGCCGCATTCAAAAATGTCACCGACGGAGAGGTGCAAAACCGCGCGTTTCTTTGCGCGGGTTGTAACCCGAACGGAGGGAATCGCGCAGCGATGACATTTTGCGGCTATAACTGGGATGCCTGAAACACGTCCATCCCGATTCAGCGAAGCGCGCAGTTTAAAAAGCTCGGATTCCAAAGGCCCGAGCGACTGCGGGCCTTTGGTCGGTGTGGGCCGACGCCCACGAACTTCAACTTGAACTTGAAGTTGAAGTTGACCTTAAGGCTAATATGGCCGACTCATCGCCAGCCACGCCAACACCGCTCCGGTGCTTTCCTGTTTGCGTTGCAGAATGGTCATATTGGCCCGCAGGTTGAAATTTCGCAGCGGTTTATACAGCAGGCCGGGCAGTGGAACCTGTTCAAACGTGGCCGGTACCATCGCCAGACCCTGACCGGCGGCGGCGAGGATCAATACGCTGAGCGTGCTGGATACGCGATGGGAGATATTCGGTTCTGCCCCCAAGGCTTGCCGTAGTTGTGCGAGCTGACCGACGTCGGCGACCCCTTCGGTGGCGTAAACCACCAGCGGTTCTGCCCTAATCATGGCGGTGGTCAGGAATGGCTGCGCGGCCAGTGGATGGTCAGACGCCATGGCAACAATCATTGGCCAATCGCCGACCCGTTCGGCGCTGAGCTGCTCGTCAACATCAAACCCCATTTCAGGGCAATAACCGACGTCGATTTTACCGGCCATAATCGCTTCTCCCTGCAATTGCGGCGCCATTTCCCGCAGCTCTAGCTCGACCTGCGGATAGGCGGCGCTGAAGGCCCGCATGTCTGCCAGTAACTTGCCGGTGAAGACGGCGTTACCCGCAAAACCGATTCGCACCCTTCCCGTTTCACCACGCAGTGAACGCTGCACCACCGTTTTGGCTCTTTCGGCCTGCGCGACGGCCAGTTCAGCCTCTGCGCGGAACAGCCGCCCGGCTTCAGTCAGTTCCACTTTACGGCTGGTGCGCAGAAACAGCGCTCCACCGATCTCCTCTTCCAGCGACTTGATTTGCATACTCAGCGCAGGCTGGACAATATTCAGCCGCTGTGCCGCGCGGCCAAAGTGCCCTTCTTCGGCTACAGTAAGAAAGTATCGCATCTGACGCAGATCCACTTCGTCACCTCCATCAGTTAAAATGATTGATTGCTCAATTTAAACTATTTGTTTTGATGACTGCAACAGCCGAAACTGTGCGCAGAGAAATTCTTCACCCTACTTTCCGGAGAACCGCTATGAGCGCAACATTACAAGACCGTCAGGACATCGCCGACTTAATGACCGGCTGGATCCACCGCGATTTGGCCGAATGGGATCAGCTGCTGGAACTGTTTCACGATGACGGCGTAATCGAGGTGACCTGGTTTGAGGGGCTATTCAGCCAGTTCGTTGAGGGTTCGAAAAAAATGGGCGGCTCAGATTTAGCCACCAAGCATTTGATCGCCTCACCGGTGATCACCTTTAACGGCAACCGCGCCATTGTTGAAACCAACGCCATTATTATTGGTGAGAATACCAAGCTGGGTCTGGGCTGTAACGGCCACAACCGCTTCTATGATTTGGTGGAAAAACGTGACGGCGTATGGCGGATTGTGAAACGTCAGTCGATTTACGACATGGGCAATTTCACCTTCCCGGTGGGCCTGGTGGATATTGATAAAGAAGTGGTCGCCAAATACCCGCGCGAATATGCGGCACTGGCTTACCTGCTGGAGAAAAGCGGCTTTCCGGTCAAACGCGTATTTGCGACCAAATTCAGCAGCCAGGAGAAAGAGATGAAGGCTGCCGGTAACCAGTGGCTGGCTGAGGCGAAGTAAACCTCACCGCCGTTTCACTCCCCTCACACAACAGGTTATCCGTGATCTTTCGCGGCCATGGCCTGTTCGTCGCCTGCTTTGTCCCGCACCAACACATACTTAATTGTGCCATCTTCCAGTACTTCGCGTTGAATACCCTTAAACTCGCTCATAAGTTCCTCTTTCTTATTATCAAACGACGCCGGATGCGTCATGCAGACAGTGACCCGCTCATATTTAAGCGTAGCGGGTGCCTGAAGGATAACGGTGAGTAAATATCTGAATATTCCTTCAGCGGCGAGAACCTTTTCCTGATAAATTAACAGACTAGTCAGGGTGACACTGACTTCCTCAAGATTCATCGGCGCACCGACAGGAGAAGGCATTTTGGACGCGAGTACTATCAACACACTTTTTTTTATTGGCGCCCTGTTGGTAGCAGCAAGCATTCTGCTCAGTTCGCTCTCTTCCCGCCTCGGGATCCCCATTTTAGTCATTTTCCTCGCCATCGGCATGCTGGCGGGCGTTGATGGTATTGGCGGCATCGCTTTCGACAATTATCCCGCCGCCTATCTGGTCAGTAATCTGGCGCTGGCGGTGATTTTACTCGATGGCGGTATGCGCACCCGCGCCTCTTCCTTTCGCGTGGCACTCTGGCCCGCCCTTTCGCTGGCGACCGTTGGTGTATTAATCACCGCCGGACTGACCGGTTTGGCTGCCGCCTGGCTGTTTAACGTGGATTTGATTCAGGGCCTGCTGATTGGCGCCATTATCGGCTCCACGGATGCGGCAGCGGTGTTCTCGCTGATCGGCGGTAAAGGGCTGAATGAACGCGTCAGTGCCACGCTGGAGATTGAATCCGGCAGCAATGACCCGATGGCGGTATTTCTGACCATTACGCTGATCGACATGATTGCCAAAGGCCAGCACGGCCTGAGTTGGACGTTTGTGTTGGATGTGATTCAGCAGTTCGGACTGGGGATTATCTTTGGTCTGGGCGGCGGCTGGCTGCTGCAAAAACTGATTAACAAAATTTCCCTGGCGACCGGCCTGTATCCGTTACTGGCCTTCAGCGGCGGTTTGATGATCTACGCGCTGACCGTCGCGATGGACGGTAGCGGCATTCTGGCGGTTTACCTTTGCGGTCTGGTGCTCGGCAATATGCCCATTCGCAACCGTCACGGCATTATGCAAACGTTCGACGGTCTGGCGTGGCTCAGCCAGATTGGCATGTTCCTGGTGCTCGGGTTGCTGCTGACGCCAAGCGATCTGCTGCCGATTGCCGCCGGTGCGCTGGCACTCTCCGCATGGATGATCTTCTTCGCCCGTCCGCTGTCGGTGTTTGTCGGTCTGTTTCCGTTTAAGAACTTTACCCTGCGCGAACGCTTCTTTATTTCGTGGGTCGGTCTGCGCGGCGCGGTGCCGGTCATTTTGGCCGTGTTCCCCATGATGGCAGGCATTCCTCAGGCCAATCTCTATTTCAACGTGGCGTTCTTTGTGGTGCTGGTGTCATTGCTGCTTCAGGGGACGTCACTGGGCTATGCCGCGAAGAAAGCTAAAGTGATCGTTCCACCGATGCCGAGCCCGGTGTCGCGCGTGGGGCTGGATATCGACGTTTATAACAACTGGGAGCAGTTTATTTATCAGCTGGGCTCAGAGAAATGGTGCGTGGGTGCGGCCTTGCGGGATTTGAAAATGCCGCAGGAAACCCGGATTGCGGCACTGTTTCGCGGTACCGAAATGCTGCACCCAAGCGGCAGTACCCGCCTGAAAGAGGGCGATATCCTGTGTGTCATTGGTCAGGAAAAAGATCTGCCAGAGCTGGGTAAACTG
The DNA here is from genome assembly GCA_003864575.1 of Enterobacterales bacterium. GTDB lineage: Bacteria > Pseudomonadota > Gammaproteobacteria > Enterobacterales > Enterobacteriaceae > Ewingella. The sequence continues at coordinate 1,015 of BHES01000088.1, read as the reverse complement.
TTCAGTGACAGTAATGCCGTAGTGCTTGACGACCGTTTCTTCGGCGACTTTATTTTGCAGGCTAACGCGCCGCTGGAAGCTATTTCGCAGCTGTATGGCCTCAATTTGGAAGAGTCGGTTGATAAGTCGCAATCGCTCGGCAACTTCGTGATTAAGCTGCTCGGCGGCGAACCGGTCATCGGAGACCATATTGAATGGGACGGCCTGACCTGGACTATCGCGGAAATGGAAGGCAAAGATGTCAGTAAAGTCGGCGTGAGGATTGTGACGCAGAAAGCCTGAGCGACGTAAAAGTACCATGATAAAAAAACGCCTGTCAGGTTAAACCTTGCAGGCGTTTTTTTTGTACTTCATATTTTCAGACGTGTTGAACCCTGGACCAAATTGTTACTGCGCAGCGGCCTGTGGATCTTTGTCATAGTCAGAACAAGACTGGTAACCTTTGTTCATGACATGACCAGTGTCGTTGAAGCTAACGAAGTAGGTCTGTGCTTTGCCATCACGCGGGGCAACGGCATACGTCTGGCAAGTCCCTTTTGCATGCACCAGCGTCGCTTCGGTGGACGGTGGTCCGGCAAGGGCACGTACCTGAGACTTGGTCATCCCGACTTTAACATCGCTGACCACAGGCTCTTTCACGTAGCTTGCCGCACGATCATAAGTCTGGCACCCAGCAAGGACTGAAACGGCGGTAGCAACAATAATCAACATTTTCTTATTCATGACTTCTTTCTCCTGAAGTGCTTATGTCTTATTAAGAGTAGAAGGGATAAGGATTTTTTCCAGCCGATATGACTTTTATTTATCAATTGGGCCGCAAATTAGGTTTTTTCTGATAACCGTTTTTTATCGTAAATTCTGGCCCAAAGCGTGTTAATACGCCGATTTTGTTCTATACACAGTTAACTTGAAGATGCATTTTTCAGCATCTGGAAGTTGTCATTAATTCGGCGTGGCAACGCACCAGAAAGTCCCGGTAATATTTCACTAAAAAATCGTCTTATCTCCTCCCGGA
>BHES01000087.1 GCA_003864575.1 Enterobacterales bacterium | reverse complement strand
ATCTGACTTTATCCCGGATAGCGGCGCTCACATAGTCAACGGGAGCAGGCAATACCTCTCCATTTTTATACAGCCATCCGCCACTAATATCACACCCGTCAGGCAGAGAGTCGATATCAACCACCGTAAAGCCCACAGGATAAAGTCGCGAGGCGTCTTCACTGATGCTGCGAATAATGCCGGTGCCATTCTCAATGGCCAGACTGTATTGACGAGTGAATTGAGGTAAATATTTAAACCAGTCTTTACCGGTCTCATCTTTAAAATATTGGATACCGTCACCGTTGAATAATTCATCCGGAATATAGCGCTGCAAGTTTACTAATTTCATTTTGTTATCCTTCAATGGTGACCCAACCGCCATTTCGCCACATCTGTAAAGGGCGATAGAGAGCTACGCCCACCTGATTACCTTCGTTGCCATTGCCGCCGGTGAGCACGCACCCAGCGGGGGCCTCAACCAAACCACCATCCATTGTCATGGATGATTGCGCTCCGCGCGTAATACTGGTGACAAAATTACGAATAGCCCAGTCTTGTCGGGCGAGTGCAACGACCTCATTGTTATTACTATTTCGCATATACGGAGCTTGTGGGTCGCCGGAAATAAACCCCGCAACACTACACACATCACGCCCAATTGCATTTACATCCGTTGATGTAGGCTTATTATTCGGGCTGTAAACTCGAACAGTACCGGTTGACTCATAAAAACCGCCACCCGCCGCAATGTTTTTTCCCGAAATAACGTCGCCGGGGCTAACAAATGTCCCGTTTGCTGGGTTAAATGACCACTCCGCATGAGTACCATTATCACCAGTGATACTAATAACGGCGCTAGGGAAATCACCCTTCCCAGACGTTAAAGTCCCGAAACTAACAGCAGCGGCAAAACCATATCCTGCGGTCTGGATAATGCCTTTAATAATGGGCTGGTATTGACTGATATCTTTAGGTGCAATAAAGCCATACGGAATTAAAAAAGGTGCGGTCGGGTTAGTATATTGGGCTGAATATCCACCCACCCCTTCCCACGTTCCCGGCTTAATGCCGTAGTGTGCGGCGTTGTTGAGAAATCCGACATTACCGCCCGTCGCAGGGATAGCACCGACGCTTGTCGCCGTGAGATTGATATCTGCTGTGCCATCAAACGCCACACCGGCAATTTTCCGGGGAGTAGCAAGCTTTGTTGCTGCAACCGCCGTGCCACCCGAAGGTAACCGCCCGTTTGCATTATCATTCGCCGCCTTGACTGCTTTTGGTGTCGCCGCTAACGTTTCACTACTGCTGTTGGTCGTGCTGTTAAGTTGCACAAAGCCCTTCGCCGTCAGCGTGCCGTCGGGGTGGTTACGGCTTTTCTCATGCGCAGCCAGCACGTCATTGACGTATTCTTCGGTCGCAATAATTAATGTGTCATCGATAGTCAGGCTGACCGCTTCAGTGTCGGTAACGGTTAATACCATACGCAATGTTTGGGTGCGGCCTGAACCCTCCTCAAGAGTGGGCTTGTAGCTGTCCGCCATATTACTGACGGCAATAAGTTCTCCTTTATCGGAGAAAAGTCCCATCTCACGCATCCAGAATCCACCGACGCTGGCCGGGATAATGGCTTCGGCGATGATCCAGTTGGCTTGTTTATTGTCGATTTTGATCGAATTTAGCGGTAAGCGATAGGTTTCGTGGACCAGTGCCGTCTGGCCGACAGTGGGCTCTGTTGCGCTGCCGTTACCGTCGCCAACGGCCATATGGGTGATATTGACGTCTTCTCCACTTTCAATGGCTGCGGCAATTCGCGCCTGGCCAATCGTGGTGACGACTGATTTAAATTTGCTCATAAGTCTCCTTATTAATCCGGGTAAACAGTCAGTATTTCGGCGTCATACGCCGCAGCCGCGAGGTAAATCGTTCCTGGAATGTCCTGGGTGATCGTCAGACCAATCAGATGCCGGCTGGCAGGTTTAGCGTCTTCGATCAACCGTTCCATCTCTTCATACATTGCTTCATCAATACCGGTTTCCAGGACGCCAATGTCGAGACGGAAAGTGCCAGGGGCATCATTGGTTTCCCACCATTCAGTCACGTTAATGACATAGCCGAGCGGTTCCACCACGCGGCGAACCGCGCTGATGGTGCCTTTGTGCTGATGAATGAACCATGCTTGCTGAATCACACTGCGTTTAGTGGCAACCGGCCATTCGCTGTCCCAACGGTCAACAGATAAAGCCCATGCCAGATACGGAAGGAAGGCGGGCGGGCATGTTTGTGGATCCCATAATGTTTTTAATGGAACGCGAATGTTCGCCAGCTCCGCACATGCTTCGGCTGCCGCCAGCTCAAGCGGCGAAGAGCCAACCGGAAGCAGCCGGTTATTCATCGGAACCTCCGACGGTTATGGTGTATTGCGTACAAAAAGAGGCCTGAGTTTTATCTAACACAATGTCCGCAATAGGGTTTGCCAGTTCGACGCGTTGCACCCCTTCGACGTGTAAGGCGGCATAAATAGCCGACAGGCGAATATCTCGGCCCAATCGATGCTGGGCACTGATGTAATCTTTAAGCTTCTGATCGGCGGCCAGAGTAATCGGCTCGGATTCTGGCCCCGGATAGAGGAACAGCGTGGCTTCGATTTCGTAGGGCACCACGCTTGCTGATTGTACGAGCAGGCGATCTGCTATCGGTCGTACGTTTTCGTCATTCAGGGCAATGCGCACCTTCGAGAGCAAGTCTTCTGGAGCAATACCATTGGCTTCCCTGGACAAAACGGAAACGGTAACGTTGGCTGGTGTCGGACTAATAACCGAGATATCTGCCACGCGGCCATCTGCCGAACGGCCGTGATATTCGTAAGAACCGGAAGGGCCCGCCACGCTCAGTCCTTCAAATGCCTGTGGAATACGGCTGCGAAAATCGGTATCACTTTCCATCACTGCGGCCAAAGGGGGGATAGTGGAATTATCCTCAGGCTTGAGAACTAACCGTTTAACCCCGTTGTTAGCCGCCAACTGGTCCAAATCGCTGCCGGTCGCGTAAGCCACCATCACGGCGCGGGCGGCTTCGTTGACGCGCTGGCGCAGGATCACTTCACGGTATGCGTTTTCTTGTAGCAGTTTGACTAACGGCTCGGACTCCAGCGACAGCGTGCGGCTGATAGCCTCTTGTTGGTCAGCGGGGTAGAGCGAAATTAGGGTGGATTTTCGTTCTTCAAACAGGCTTTCATAGTCCAGTTGCTCTACCACGTCCGGGGCAGGTAACTGGCTTAAGTCGATAGTCGCCATAGTGTCAGCTCACAGGAATGCTTAGGGAAAAATCCGTTGCCGTATTGCTACGGCTTCCGGTCATATCCACCACCATTTTGCCGTCGTTACCGGCGTTAAAGGTGATGGTGTTCAGCGAGACTCGGGGTTCCCACTGCAACAGTGCGGTGTAGCAAACGGCCATGATTTGCAGGCGCAGCGCGTCGTTTTGCGGCTGGTCGATAAGCTCCGACAGCAGCGAACCGTAGTTGCGGCGCATCACGCGGGAACCGACCGGCGTCAGCAAAATATCGCTGACGGACTGGCGGATATGCTCGAGGTCTTCAATGGCCAGACCGCTGTCACGCGACATGCCGAGATATTGGGGAACACTCATTGCGGGCCTCCGGTTTGACCGCCGCCAGTTTGTACGCCGCTGTGGCGGTGGGTGTGTAAAACAATGCCGTTCGAAGTCAGGCTTCCGCCGCTGTGGCTAATATTGCCGGTCATGCTGCCGCCTTGTTTTACTTCGAGCGAGCCGGTGATGAGCTTGTTACTGCACACCACTTCTGGGGTTTGCAGGGTAATGCGCGTGCTGGCATGGCAGGTGATCTGCGGGGCGGTGACTGAAATAGAGTCGGCTGCGTTGACCGTGGCGGACTTGATCCCGGTTGCCGTCAGTGTGCCGCTGGCCGGTTCATACTCAAGCACTGCGCCGTCCGGGAAGCTCAGATGTAACGCATCTGCCGAGGCCGATGGCGCTGGGTTAGCGTCGGAGAAAACCGCCGGCAGCACAAAGGCGGTGGTGAGTTCGCCTGCCAATGACAGCAGCAAAACTTGTTCACCCAATGAAGGTGCCCACCAGCTGCGGGTGCGACCGGCGCGGCTGGTCATCCAGGGCAGCCAGGCGGTGGTGTTATTGCCGCTGGTCACGCGGCAGCGGGCGTTGTCGAGGTCGACAGCCGTGATGCTACCGATGCGTACGATGTTATTGAGCAGCCGGAGCATGTCGTTGAGTTGAGCGTAAGTATTCATAGATTCAAGGATGCCGTTTAACAGGGGATTTCGACAATCAGTGAACGTCCGTCGGGCCATGGCACAACGAGCGACCGCTGAAATGGGTTATTCAGTCCACTGGCTGATCAGCTCACCGTTGAGATAAACCTGATGCGGTCTGGCGTTATTCTCTGGCAATGGCGGTTCGGGCAGATGGGTAATGGTCTGTACTCCATCGAGATCCTGTACCTGAACCCGCTCGGTGAGTTGCAGCGTGATCGTCAGGCGGTCGGTCAACGGGGTGACGGCGAAATCAGTCAATCTGCGGGTACTGCTGCTCAGGATGTCCGGCTGGTTTTCTCCCAACCACTTGAGCACGGTGACAACGACCTGGTCTGTCACCGCGTCGCTGACGGCATTGTCGCTGACGGTTAGCGTCAGCGGAAAGTGGTACTCGAATGAGAGCGACGTGGCCAGCGTGGAAACCACGTTGCCTGCACCGATGACCATCACCAGTTTTTCGGGATGCTGATGAAGCAGCGGAACCTGCTCAATGAGTCGTTGTTGAAGCTGACTGGGTTTTAACACGTTGTTTCTCCTGACATTGTTTGATGGCGTCGACCTGGAGGCCACAGGTGAGCAGAGCGGCCTCCAGTTGACGAACGTCGGCGCTGAGATCGCCGTTCTTATTTGGCTGACTGCCGGGTATCGGGCAGGGGCTGACGGCCGGACAACCAACGTAAATAATCTGTGGCGGTGGGAAAGTCGGGGCGCTGGTGCAGCTGGCTAACAGCAGCGGGAAGAGGGCGTTCAGCCCATGCTTTAACGGTGGGATCATCATCCTGGCTCCTCTGAAATTGTTGTTCCCGTTGCAGGGTCAGTTTGCTGGCTTGACCTAGCGCCTGGCGCAGCGCCAGCTCTGCCTGTTCACGCTGCTGCATTTGTTGATCAAGCTGCTCTATTAGCTGGTCGCGACTTTTTATCTGCAGCGTCAGCGCATCCACCTCACGGCTAAGCGCATTTTTTTCCTGCAGCAGCCCGTGGCTATAAAACATCAATATCAACAAGGCCAGCAGCAGCGTGGCGGACAGTAAAATCAGGGCGCGCAAGGTCATAGGCTACTCAGGCACAAAGTGCGTTCGGCCGCACGACGGCGTTCAAGACCGGCGCTGCGTACGCCTTTCACAAACACCCAGCGGGGAAGCTGTTCACAGGCGTCACGCCACTGACGTTTATTGATAAAAAATGCCAGCGTTGAGTGGCAGGAAGCGCGGACTCCGACGTTAAAGGTGAAGGCCACAACCGAGTCATAAACCGCTTGCGGCATCTCAACGCTCATACAGTTCTTGAGCCCTTTCTCCACGGTTTTAATGTCCGCGAGTAAATTTTCGGCGGCTTTTTGATCGGTGATGTGGCCCTGAGGGATAACGCCTGCCGTGTGGCCAATACCGCTGGTCCAGATTCCGGCGCTGCACTGGTAAGGGGTCAGCTGACAACCTTCGAAATCAGCAATCAGCTTTATACCGGCATCGGAGGTGGTTAGTGTCAGATAGCCCGGCAGCAATGCCATTAACCCGAGGACCACGGCGGCGCTGCATTTTTTAATCGTTGAGGCGTTCATAAGTCTCCTTGCTGAGTCCACTGCGAGCCAGCAGCAGGTAGCTTTTTCGCCGGTAGTACCAATTGACGAGGAATGTGCCGACACCGACGGCGGTTCCAACCAAAAAGGCAATATCCTGCAGAGAGAGTCCGCCCAGCCAAGCCATGAAGGTGGCGATGAGATAAGCGCAGGTTGAGGTCACACGTTCTGCGCTCAGTCCCATAGTCTTAGCGTTTCTTTCACCGGTGCTTCGGCGATGTCAGGCATCTCGACGGGCGTTCCGTGGGGCAGAATAGGCCCCCAGTCCGCAATGTTTTTATTGGCGTCATAAACTTTCTCGACCACCGATGCGGTGTGTCCATAAAAACGCCAGCATATCGAGTCGACGGTATCCCCTTGTTGTGCATGAAGTTTCATCGTGGTTCCCTGGTGTTAAAGTGGATGGGCGGGTGAGTTTCTTCAGTGTCCGCAATGTCAGGGGGCGCAGCAATGAAACGCAGTTGTGAACCTTGTGACACAACAGAAGGTACAAAATAGGCAGTGTTTTATAGGGAATAAACGGGCAGGAGGATAAACAGGAAAAAGGAGAATAGGGCAGACGGCAGGAGAGGTGACGGGGCGCGCTTAGCCTGCATTCGGAGAACCCGAAAAGGAGAGGCTTAGCGCCAGGTACCCACGTTCTGTTAAGCGTTAGTGAGAATCGGTTTGGTTGAGATCGCAGGGCACAGCGTCGTCGTGATTATCAGGTAAGGCCTGGCTCGCCAGTTCGGAAATCAGCGACATGAAGATTAGAAACTCTTTTGAATTACACTGTGCCGTCTGCGAAATATCCGCAATCAGCTGTATCCGTGAAAGTATTAATTGTTGTTTATTCAGGTTTTCCACCGTGCCATTCCTCTGATACTGTGTATGTTTGAAAACCACTAATTGGCTGATTTATCATCATTTGTTTACCTTTTTCTTCGGTATAGCCGGCAGGCGGTTGCAGGGCAAAAACCGGTGTTTCTCGCCGCTCAGCGAGGCTTTTTCGCCATGCAGCAGAGGCTTTACTACTTTTGGGTACTGCCGGTATTACATAAGATTTTCCACAGTTAATAACAGAACTCCGAGGGGCCGCGTCCGGACCGTCGCTGTCCAAAGTCTCTGCCTGCGGTGTCCGGCGGACTATTCGCCAACGCGACGAGCGGGTCAGATAACAATGTTCCGCGCCCAGATGTGGGGCGTAAATTCCGACAACCTGAAGTCGCTCCTCCTGATAAGCGTTAAATCTGCCGCTGGCATTTCGCGCCACCCTGACAGTTTGTCCACGGCGGGAGATGTTGGTGCCGCCCTGCGCCTGAATATAGGCGGCATAATCTCCGCAGTCCGCCGCGTGTCGTACATCTTCAACCCGTTGATCAAAACTGTCTGCCAGAGTGATGCCACGGATGCGCCGACATTCCCGATACGCGCCCACTGATGGTAATCCAATAGGGTGAAATTGCGGGATGCGCCATGTAGAGGCCCACGCAGTCACCGCTGAGGCGGTGTCCGTCAGGGGTTTACCCGTATCGAAGTCGGTCTCACCCTCAAGGGCATAACCGTCAATATTTTTGGAGATGTATTTGGCGATGTAGGCTGCGGCACCCCCGCGTTTGAGTGGCTTGCAATCGAAGCGGTTGCGGCTGGCACCCGGCTCGCCGCCATCTTCTAGCAGCGCATAATGGCGCATGATGTCGACGGCGTGTTGTTGCTGTGATGCTGCGGTGAACAACATCAGGTGCCAGTGCGGCGTGCCGTCGTGATGAGGTTCAACGACCCTGACGCCATAGATTTTTATGTTTCGATCTTTAAAGGTGGTACGGATCTTGGCCCACACGGCGACCAGATAGCGTTGAGCATCTTTCGGAGAATAGGCCTGCTGATCCCATTTTGTATTAAACAGCACCTGACGCTGACGTCCGGCTGTGCGGGTCGGATGATACTTTGACGGCGTGGTCAGCGTAATAAACAGCCCGCAATCTCCCTGCTGGTTTGCCACTTTTTCTACCCCGGCAATCATGGTCATCAGTTCCATTCGCCGGATCGCCGGATTTGAAATACTGGACATGACGGTGTCGAGCAGGCTTATTCGTTCGCCGGTCTCTTCATTGTGCAGATCACAGTTGCGCAGATAATTCAGGGTGGATAACCGCCGGGAGCGTATCTCACGCAGCGCATTGTTGCTGGCATAGGGCGAACTTGCCCGGGTGACGTAACCTGCGGCGATCATTAATGCTTCACGCCAACGGGTTTGTTGTGACAAGAGCTGCCTTGCCCACCAGTCGGCGTTTACCAGCCGCGACAGGCTGGCGACTGCGGCCTTGGCATCGAGTTTTCCCCTACAAAAACGGGACCAGTGTAAGGGAGTGACGTTAAGCGCCCGCGCCATCCCGGCCAGAGCTGCGAAAAGCCGGTTCTGCGTACTGTCACTCAGCAGGATTTCCGGTGTGTCCGGATATCGGGCGAGAAGTTCTTCACACCTATTTTCATACGCCTCATGACATTGAGTCGCAATATGCCAGGCCAACCGGGTAAGGTTTTTTGCGTTGAGATCGGGAAGGCGATTATAGCTCTCCTCTTCAGCAGTAAAACGCAAGGAGAGATGTCGCTTGAGGCTATTTTGCTGGTTAACTTTTTGAACGCGCGGCCACAAACGTCCGATAAAGATGTGCTGGAGGAAATGTTGCGCTGAGTGCGGGCCTTTTTCCTGCCACAAATATTGATAGCGTCTTTGTACGGGGCCGCGTAAGCACAGGGGAAGTAATGCCATTTTATCCGTCGCTTGCTGAATTTTTTTCGCCGTCCGGTCGTCAGGAATGAAAAGAGGACGTGAAATCGCGTCGCGCGGGGCATTCCACCACCAGATGCCGGTAAAGGGGTTGGCAGGGGCTAATGCGAAAGGCGGTGGTGGCGTGGGGGCAAAGCGCCCCCGCTGAATATCAGACATGATGTCTTCCCTTTATCTGGTGCGAAAATGCCGTGCATTTTTCTCAACCCGTTCCTGACAGTGAATACAGCGCTGAACGCCCATCACTAAACGGCGTCGCGCTTCGGGAATATCTTCGCCACAGTCCTCGCATATAAAAGCCGGGGGCAGGCGTGAAGAAGCGGTGGCCTCAGAAATCTGCGCACCCAGTAATTTGGCCTGCCACTCCTGGGATTCATCTATCCAATCCGGCATTGGGGACCTCCGTAAAGAAGTTGTATTGCATGGTTTTTCCTTTTTTCAGGCAATAAAATGCCTGACGGGTTGAACGTCTTTTTTCGGTTTTAACTGCGCTTTCTTATTATTTGAAAAGCGTATTCAGCTTGTGGCCAAAACTTTTCATCGAAAGGATGGCATCGATAATTAGCCGTTTTTCCTCTGCGGATAATTCATCGAAGGTCATTCTGGTGTGACGCGCCTTAAGTCCGGCATGAAAACAGAGCGTAACCTTCCATGCGTCAGGTGCCGTATCAAACAGTGTCTGCATACGGCAAGCCGAAGAGTGAAAATGGGTCTTCTTAATGACTTCAATCTGTTGTAAACCCCGCTCACGCTGGGATTCGCTTCCCATAAACATGGTGTCCTCCCGGAGCCAGGGGCATTGCAAATTGAGAATGCATAGATAATGATCTCCTGAGCGCTAAATTTGATATCATTACAGGTCATATTTCAGGTCACAGATGAAATTTAAACTTGCTTTTGCAAGTTGTCAAGGCGAAATTCGAAGCTAAAGAGGTTTTTGCAAGATGCGGCTGGATGAACTCGAAGGTGGTAAAGCGGTACTGGGACGTATGCTGCAGGCATACGGATTCAGTATGCAAAAAGAGCTGGGAGACTTATACGGTCTGTCATCGGGAACGATAAGTACCTGGGTAAGAAGAAATTATTTCCCCGGTGATGTTGTTGTTGCCTGCGCACTGGATACCGGTGTTTCTTTACGCTGGCTGGCGACTGGCCACGGAACAATGCAGGATAATCAGCCCACGCAACGCGCTGATGTTGAAAAAGTGAGTCATCTTACAAAATTGAGATTGCGCGGCGGCGCGCTGGAAGAAGAAGGGGAATGGGCCGTGGACGGTTCATTGCTGGATGCCTCTTTAACCAGACCGGCTTACGTGGTGAAAGGTCATCACTCATGGATCATTGATCTGGGCAGCGACAATATTGGTAACGGACGTTGGTTGTTGGATATTGATGGTGACGTGGATGTTTACGACGTGGCGCGCCTTCCCGGTAACCGTTTAAAAATAAGCAGTCTGGCCACCACCTTTGATTGTGGCGTAGAGGAAGTGAAAGCGCTCGGACAGGTCTTCATCACCCTTGATCGTAATCTTTGAGATGAGTCTTCAGTCTTCACGCTTTCTACTTTGTGAATGGCCGGTTACGACATAAACGTTGTTACCAGCAGGTAGCCAGCCAGACAAGAGCATGAGACGCCAATCAGGCCAGGAATGATAAAGCTGTGGTTGATAATGTATTTGCCGATCTTCGTGGTGCCGGAGCGGTCAAAGCCAATGCAGGCCAGATCGCTGGGATAGGTTGGCAGGACAAAGTAGCCGTAAGATGCCGCAAAGAAAGCGATAAGCATTTTGGGGTCGACGCCGAGCTGTAATGCCATTGGCGCGATTGCCGTCAGCGCCGCAGCCTGGCTGTTCACCAGCTTCGACACTAAAAAAAGTACCAGCGCATAGGCCCATGGATGGCTCTGAACGACCCCCTGCAATGCAGTTTTCAATTCCCCCAAATGAGCCTGAAAGAACGTATCGCTCATCCACGCCACGCCAAAAACTGAGAAAATCGCCACCATACCGGCCTTAAACACCGGGCCATTGGCGATATCGGCCGATTTTACTTTGCAGCCGATGAGGATCACCGCGCCGGCGATCAGCATCATCATCTGAATAACCAGGTTCATTGATAAAGGCTTCAGTTTGCCGCCAGCGTCAAACGACGGGCGCAGCTCTGAAAATGAACCCAATAAGACGACAATAATAATGGCGGCAAAAAATATCCAGGTGGACCAGTAGGCTTGCTTAGGGAAAACGTGGTTGAGTAAGGTTTCCGTATTGCCGTAAATATATTCCCGCTGTTTTGGGTCGGCAATTTTGAGCTGGAAATCCGCATCATCTTTTAATTCTTTCCCTCGTCTCAGGCTCCATAAGGCGGCTATCACTACGCCAAATAATGAAGAGGGAATGGAAACCGCCAAAATTTGCAAAATGCTGTACGCCTGCCCCAACCCGTGACCAGCAGCAATAATTGAGACCAATGAAACAACGGCGACGGAAACCGGCGAAGCGGTGATCGCCATTTGTGAAGCGACTGACGCAACTGCCATTGGTCGTTCCGGGCGAATGCCCTTTTTCAGCGCGATATCGGCAATGATGGGGAACATGGTGTAGACAACGTGCCCGGTGCCGCACAGGAATGTCAGCATCCAGGTCGTCAACGGTGCGAGCAACGTGATGTGTTGCGGATGTTTGCGTAACAGTTTTTCAGCAAATTGCATCATCACGTTAAGCCCGCCAGCCGTTTGTAGTACTGCGGCGCAGCCAATGACGGCGAGTATCGTGAGCATGACGTCGATGGGCGGTTTTCCGGGTTCCAAACCAAAAACGAAGGTTAGAAAAAATAATCCTATTCCGCTGATGAGACCCAGGCCCATTCCGCCGAACCGGGTACCAATAAGCAGGCAAAGTATAATAATAGCAAATTGTAATGTGATCATATTCCCTCCGTTGAATACAAATAGTTCTTGTAATTCATGGTGATAATTAACGTAATGGCGCAGAAGCGTTAATAGTTAATTAAGCGCGGGAAGAAATATGCGAAGAGAGTCGTCTTTTTCCATATTAATACTGTGGTTATTGGGGGTTATTATTCCGGATGCTTAGATTGTTATTAATTCATTAAATACTTTGGGCTTTATTGTTTAATAAATGTTTGTATTCGCTGGGGTGATGTTAGTTTTCACCAGCGGAGTGATGACAGATTTTTAGCGTTTCTGGCTGTATCAATCTGGCGGTGCCAGAGGGAAGGGATTATCGCGATATGGAACTTTATGTTTACACTATTTCAAATTTGATGTGCCAATGGTAATTAAAAGTTTACATGTAAGGGTTGAAAACTTTACAGCCTGTGTTATCGTCGCTGTATGCTGATAACCAGCCCCCTTTAATACTGACAGCGGACGGACACCATGCAAAAAGATGCACTTAATAATGTACATATCAGCGCAGAGCAGATCTTAATCACTCCTGAAGAGCTGAAAGTTCGTTTTCCATTAGGTATTAATGACGAAAACAATATTGCCCAGGCACGTAAGACCATCGCGGATATCGTGCACGGTCGCGATCCTCGTCTGCTGGTGGTTTGTGGTCCTTGCTCCATTCATGATTTGGATGCTGCGCTGGATTATGCCCGTCACCTGAAAACTTTAGCGGATGAGTTAAGTGACCGTTTGTACATTGTTATGCGCGTCTACTTTGAAAAACCACGTACCACTGTGGGCTGGAAAGGCCTGATTAACGATCCGCACATGGACGGGACTTTCGACGTAGAAGCGGGCCTGCATATTGCACGTAATCTGCTGTTGCAATTGGTCGGCATGGGTCTGCCACTGGCGACCGAGGCATTGGATCCGAACAGTCCGCAATACCTTGGCGACCTGTTCAGCTGGTCAGCTATCGGGGCGCGTACCACGGAATCTCAGACGCACCGCGAAATGGCTTCGGGTCTTTCTATGCCGGTTGGTTTTAAAAATGGTACAGACGGCAGCCTTGGCACTGCAATCAACGCCATGCGCGCAGCAGAAATGCCGCACCGTTTCGTTGGCATCAATCAGGCGGGCCAGGTTTGTCTGCTGCAAACTCAGGGCAACCCGGATGGGCATGTGATCCTGCGCGGCGGCAAGACGCCGAACTACAGCAGCCAGGATGTACAGGCCTGCGAAAAACAGATGCAGGATGCGGGACTCCGCCCTTCCTTGATGATAGATTGCAGCCATGGTAACTCGAACAAAGACTACCGCCGTCAGACCGTGGTGGCGCAGTCAGTCATCGATCAAATCAAGGCGGGTAACCGTTCAATTACCGGTTTGATGCTGGAAAGTAATCTGCACGAAGGCAATCAGTCTTCAGAACAGCCACGTTCTTCAATGAAGTACGGCGTTTCCGTGACAGATGCCTGCATTAACTGGGAAAGCACAGAAACATTGCTGCGCACGATGCACCAGGAATTGGGCGAATCGCTGGCGGCACGAATCGTAGGAGAGTAGTAGTTATATGGTGGCTGAACTTAACGCATTGCGTGATCAGATCGATGAAGTTGATAAAGCTTTATTGGATCTTCTATCCCGACGCCTGAATTTGGTGGCAGAAGTGGGTGAGGTGAAAAGCCGCTACGGTTTGCCCATTTATGTACCTGAACGCGAAGCCGCCATGCTGGCTTCGCGCCGGCAGGAAGCGCAGCAGCTGGGTGTTCCTCCCGACCTGATAGAAGATGTGCTACGCCGCGTGATGCGTGAGTCTTACTCTAGCGAAAACGATAAAGGCTTCAAAACCCTGCGCCCGGAATTACGTCCTATCGTGATTGTCGGCGGCAGAGGCCAGATGGGGCGCTTGTTTACCCGTATGCTAGAGTTGTCGGGTTATCAGGTGAAGGTTCTGGAACAAGAGGACTGGCCGCAGGCCGAAACTCTGCTGGCTGATGCCGGAATGGTCATTGTCAGCGTACCGATTCATCTGACCGAAGAGGTGATTGGCCGGTTACCGAAACTGCCAGCCGACTGTATTCTTGTCGATCTCGCGTCAGTGAAAAATCGTCCACTTCAGGCGATGCTCGCGGTACATGAAGGTCCGGTGCTGGGTTTGCATCCTATGTTCGGCCCGGACGTTGGCAGCCTCGCCAAGCAGGTTGTGGTCTATTGTGATGGACGTGAACCTCAGGCGTATCAGTGGTTACTGGAGCAGTTGCAGGTCTGGGGCGCACGGTTACATAAGATTAGCGCCGTCGAGCATGATCAAAACATGGCCTTCATTCAGGCGCTGCGCCACTTCGCGACTTTCGCTTATGGCCTGCATTTGTGTGAGGAGAATGTACAGATTGATCAACTGTTGGCGTTGTCTTCGCCGATTTACCGCCTTGAACTTGCGATGGTAGGGCGACTGTTTGCACAAGATCCGCAGCTCTATGCTGACATTATTATGTCTTCAGAAAGTAATCTGGCGCTAATTAAACGCTATTATCAGCGGTTTGGTGATGCACTGGCGCTGCTTGAGAGCGGCGATAAACAGGCGTTTATCGGCAAATTCAAGCAGGTTGAAAACTGGTTTGGCGATTACGCGCCACGCTTCCTAAAAGAGAGCGGCTCATTGCTGCGTCAGGCGAACGATAACCGACGTTAATCGTGTTCAATATGTTAAAAAAGGCCATCCGCTTAAACGGTATGGCCTTTTTTGTTAGTTAACCGGCAACTTAGCCCGGATTAACAGCGACAATATTTTCGCTTGGATAACAACCCAACACTTTCAGCGAACGGGTTATGGCGCCAAGACCGCGCAACGCTTTCTCCATGGCTTCAGAGCGCAGATTAGCCTGCACATCGATGTAAAACATCTCTTCCCACGGATTACCGTTGATTGGGCGTGATTCCAGCTTGGTCATAATGATGCCGTGATCACGGAGCACCAACAGTGCTTCCACCAGAGCACCGGCCTGTTGGCCGGTTGCCATAATAAAGGTGGTTTTCGCCGGAACCTGCTCCGTCACTTCAATGGCTTTACGGGCCAGAACAATAAAGCGGGTAATGTTCTGCTCCTGATTTGCCAAATTGTGTTCCAATACCTGCAGGCCATACAGCGCTCCGCCTGCTTCACTGCCGAGTGCGGCAACGTGAGGGGAGTTGGACGCGGCCACTTTTTCCATCGCCGCTGCGGTGCTTTCGCAATATTCAATTTTCCAGTGCGGGAAGCGGTTAATGAATTGACTGCATTGCTGGAAAGGCTGCGGATGGCTGTAGACCGTCTCAATCTTAGAGAGGTTCGTATCTGAGGCAACCAGCACGCAGTGGTCGATAGGGT
>BHES01000086.1 GCA_003864575.1 Enterobacterales bacterium | reverse complement strand
GCCTTGTTGTAGGCTGTCCAGTTGGTGATTTTGAACTTTTGTTTTGCCACGAGAGACCACGATGCCATCAGGAAGATAGAGTTTTGATTTTGATCACAGACAAAAGTTCGATTTATTCAACAAAGCCAGTATTTCGTCAAACGCGCAAAATCACTGAAAACAATACCCGGCAAAGAGTCGACGATATGGTCACCATCCAGTGTAAACGGCTGTAAGCCCGTTTCAAAATAGCTGATGCCTTTACCACGTTGAACAATTTCACGGCGAGGCCCATCCATCAGGACTAACTGTGCAAGAGGGGAATGATTAGATGTGGCATGACGATAGCGATAGGAATCAATTCCTTGCTTCGTAATGCTGATGAAGGCGATTTCATAATTTAAAGACAGGGTGGCCTTGTTCATTTCCTGCAATAACGCCTCGGCCGTTGGTTCTGCCGAGGCGATTGCTGGAGTCAACAGGCTGCCCGTCATTAAACAGACGGCAAACCAAATTTGCTTCATTACTGCGTTTGCATTCCTAAAGACTGAGTTCCGGGTACCTGAACAGCAGCCTGCTGTGGAGTAACAGATTCCAACTGAAGCTGATCAGAGTGTAATCTGCGCTGCAGTTCGTAATCTTGCAAAATGGCATTAACGCGCTTGCGTTGTTCCTGCACATTTTGTTGTCCATTCAGTGCAGTACTGTCACTGGTTGGCACGCCAAAACTTACCGGCGACGCTTTACCCATCATAGGTAACGTATTGAACGCAGGGGTTTCAGGTGAAGCACCTGATGTATCAGGCTGATTGTAATGCTGCACACCCACGATCACGGCCAGGGAAACACATGCTGCAACACCGACCTGGGTCAGCTGGCTTGCCCAAGGGCGAACCTTATGCCAAAACGGCATTTTTTCCCAGGCATGAGGCTGAGGTTGGGATTCTGGAACAGAGCCAGGAACCAAACGCGCAGGCTCATTCGCTAACGCAGCAGCAACACGATCTGCGATATCCAGATGCACGACATTTCCCATATCGCCGCGCATAGTGTCGCGGATCAAGTGATAACTCTGCCAGCTTTGTTGAAGCGTTTTATCATCCGACAGCGAACTCAGCAGCTCGGAATCCAAGACTTCACCATCCATTAGAGCCGAAAGCTTTTCTTTCTGCATGCCTAAGTACCCTTCCTGTGTTCGCCATCGTTAACGCTGAATCAGCGGTTGAACTTTATTATCAATAGCTTCCCGGGCGCGGAAAATACGGGATCTCACCGTGCCCACGGGGCAATCCATGATGGCGGCTATCTCTTCGTAGCTCAATCCATCTAACTCCCTTAAGGTGATCGCCATGCGAAGATCTTCAGGAAGTGCTTCAATTGTACGGAAAACTATTTGCCTCAACTCTTCTGACAACATCAAATTCTCAGGGTTCGAAATTTCTTTCAATGCACCGCCACTTTCAAAGTTTTCGGCATCATTGGCATCCACATCACTGGCAGGAGGACGCCGTCCCTGAGCAACTAAATAATTCTTCGCCGTGTTGACCGCGATACGGTACAACCACGTGTAAAAAGCACTATCGCCACGAAATGATTCCAATGCGCGATACGCTTTAATGAATGATTCCTGAACCACATCAGGCACATCGCCTTGTGGTACGTAGCGGGAAACCAGGCTCGCTACTTTATGCTGGTAACGGATAACCAGTAAATTGAACGATTTCTGATCACCCTTCTGGACCCGCTCAACCAGAACCTGATCTGCTAACTGCTCGCTCATCCGAGGTAAAATCTCCCCAAAACTATCTCCGCGCATAAAAACGTACTGCCAGCTGTCATCATTATATTCCTGAGCAAGTACTGCTTGGAGTTCACATGAAACATTAAGTTCCACATCGCCATTGTTTTTTCTATTGAAGTCTCAAGTCCGTGGCTTTTGCCAGGATGTTTAGGCTAACATGATTTTCCCTCTTCTTCTGCAAACATCATACGTTATGCAACCTTCATCTGAATTTGTCAGCGATGTATTGATTATCGGGAGTGGTGCTGCCGGCCTGTCTTTGGCTTTACGACTCGCAGACCACTGTAGCGTTACTGTACTCAGCAAAGGACCTTTAAACGAAGGCGCGACCTTTTATGCTCAGGGCGGCATTGCCGCAGTGTTCGATGAGCAGGACAGCATTGCCTCTCACGTCGATGACACCCTCATCGCCGGTGCCGGATTGTGTGATAAAGAAGCCGTCGAGTTCATCGCCGGTAATGCGCGCAATTGCGTTCAGTGGTTAATAGATCAGGGAGTGCTGTTTGATACCGAAACAAACGCAAGCTCTGAGGAACGTTATCACCTGACTCGCGAAGGCGGTCACAGCCATCGACGCATACTGCATGCTGCTGATGCTACTGGTAAAGAAGTAGAAACCACGCTGGTAGGGAAAGCAAGAAAGCACCCTAATATTTGCGTGAAAGAGCGCTATAACGCCGTCGACCTGATCACATCCAGCAAAATTGGCCTGGCAGGCACACAGCGCGTGGTCGGCGCATATGTTTGGAATCGTGAGAAAGAACACGTCGAAACGCTGCGGGCAAAAGCGGTGATCCTCGCTACTGGCGGAGCGGCAAAAGTGTACCAGTACACGACGAATCCCGATATTTCTTCGGGCGATGGTATTGCGATGGCCTGGCGCGCGGGTTGCCGTGTCGCCAATCTGGAATTCAACCAATTCCATCCCACCTGTTTGTATCACCCTCAGGCCAGAAATTTCTTGCTGACTGAAGCGTTACGTGGTGAAGGGGCCTTCCTGAAGCGCCCGGATGGCAGCCGCTTTATGCCCGATTTTGATGCGCGTGGCGAACTGGCTCCTCGTGATGTCGTGGCTCGTGCCATTGACCATGAAATGAAGCGCCTTGGCGCAGACTGTATGTATCTGGACATCAGCCATCGACCACCAGAGTTCATCACGCAGCATTTCCCGATGATCTATGAAAAGTTGATGTCGCTGGGCATTGATCTGACGAAAGAAGCGATTCCGATCGTTCCTGCTGCGCATTATACCTGTGGTGGAGTGATGGTAGACCAGCATGGTCGTACCGATCTGGACGGGCTATATGCCATTGGTGAAGTGAGTTATACCGGTCTGCACGGCGCCAACCGCCTGGCATCAAATTCACTGCTCGAATGTTTGGTCTATGGCTGGTCGGCAGCGGAGGACATCATTAAGCGCCTTCCGCACGCTAAACTGGCGAAACATCTACCTCAGTGGGATGAAAGTCGGGTCGACAATTCCGATGAGCAGGTAGTCATTCAGCATAACTGGCATGAGCTGCGCCTGTTTATGTGGGACTATGTGGGCATTGTGCGTACGACCAAGCGGCTTGAGCGCGCCTTGCGCCGCATCACGACCCTGCAACAGGAAATCGATGAGTACTACGCCAACTTCCGTATTTCTAACAATCTGCTGGAATTACGTAACCTGGTTCAGGTTGCCGAACTGATTGTACGCAGTGCGATGGAGCGTAAAGAAAGTCGCGGATTACACTTCACACTCGACTATCCGGATCAGCTGGAGCATCCGCAACCCACCATCCTTCAGCCGTAAGACAAAACGAAAACAGTGCGATGGACCGCACCGTTTTTACTGGCACTTATCAATAATTCAGATAAAAATCCGCAATCAGCGCACGAAATGCCTGACTGTAGACCCCTTCTTTTTCGCGTAAATCCAGCTCCTGTGAATCAGTTTCAGCAGGCTGACGCGACAAAAACAGAAGCAGACGATTCAGTGCTTTGCCAGGGCGATCACGTACCGCGAGGCGTCGAGAGGTGAACCAGCCCTGCAGGTGTGCATCATTTTCCAGCGCAAGGCCAATGTCATAAGGCAGTACAACGCAAAATAGCCCCTGCGCCATCAGTAACGTTTCGGCACACTGTAATAATGCGCTATGCGTCAGCGTTTCTGTATAACGCGCCGTATTACGGGCTTCATCCCGGCAGGCTACCGCAGATTCAAAATAGGGAGGATTACTGACGATTAAATCGTATTGGGCGGGATGCGTTTGTGCGACGACATTGATATCCTGCGCGAAGACATTGAGACGCTCAGCCCAGGTTGACGCCTGAAAGTTCTCTTTTGCCTGATCGGCAGCGGGGATATCCAGCTCAACGGCATCAATAACGACTGACGGAGAAGTCCGCTGCGCCAGCATCAGGGCAATCAGGCCACTGCCAGATCCGATATCCAAAATACGCGTTGCCTGTTCCACCGGAGCCCAGGCTCCCAGCAGAACGCCGTCGGTGCCCACTTTCATGGCACAGCGATCGTGTGCGACGAAAAACTGCTTAAAAGTAAAACCATTACGCCGCAAAGGCTGGCTGGCACTGACTTCATTCACCACAATATTCACCGTTAAAACCATCCGCGAGACGACCTGATATTCAAAACTGTCGTAGCATAGGGCAAACATCCGCCAAGGAAAAGCAGCGCTATCCGCTTAAATAGGTGAAGATCGCGTCTAACACGTCTATAATCGGCGCCCCAAGTAGAGGTAGACCATGACTGTAACCAATTTTTCCGAACTCGAACTCGATGAACGCCTGCTAGACGCCCTGGGCGAAAAAGGCTATACCCGCCCGACTGTCATTCAGGCAGAGGCCATTCCGCCAGCAATGGACGGACGCGATGTGTTGGGTTCGGCTCCTACCGGCACCGGCAAAACAGCAGCATTCCTGTTGCCTGCATTGCAGCATTTGCTGGATTTCCCGCGTAAGAAATCTGGTCCGCCACGTATTCTTATTCTGACACCAACGCGTGAACTGGCTATGCAGGTTGCTGACCAGGCACGTGAACTGGCTAAACATACCGATCTGGATATCGCGACGATCACCGGCGGTGTGGCATATATGAACCATGCCGAAGTGTTCAGTGAAAACCAGGACATCGTCGTTGCGACGACCGGCCGTTTGCTGCAATACATTAAAGAAGAAAACTTCGATTGCCGTGCTATCGAAACGCTGATCCTCGACGAAGCTGACCGCATGCTCGACATGGGCTTTGCTCAGGATATCGAAACGATTTCAGCCGAAGCGCGCTGGCGTAAACAGACTTTGCTGTTTTCCGCCACGCTGGAAGGCGAAGCCATCCGCGAATTTGCAGAACGCATCCTGACTGAGCCGGTTGAAATCGAAGCCGATCCGTCACGTCGCGAACGCAAGAAAATCCTGCAATGGTATTACCGCGTTGATGACGTCGCGCATAAAACCCAGATGCTAATCCATCTGCTTAAGCAGGAAGATGTCACCAAATCCGTGATCTTCGTGCGTAAGCGTGAGCGTGTACACGAACTGGTTGCCTGGCTTCGCGAAGCAGGGATCAACTCCTGTTACCTCGAAGGCGAAATGGTGCAGGTTAAGCGTACTGAAGCCGTGAAACGTATGGTTGAAGATCGCGTTAACGTATTGGTTGCTACCGATATTGCCGCACGCGGACTTGATATCAACGACATCAGCCACGTCTTTAACTTCGACCTGCCGCTGACTGCCGATACCTACCTGCACCGCATCGGCCGTACTGGCCGCATGGGCCGTAAAGGCACGGCGATTTCGTTTGTTGAAGCACATGACCATCTGTTGCTCGGCAAAATCGGCCGTTACCTCAATGAGCCTTTAAAAGCGCGCATCATTGATGAACTGCGTCCGAAAACCAAAGCGCCAAGCGAGAAAACGACCGGCAAGCCATCCAAGAAAGTGCTGGCGAAACGTAAAGAGAAGCAGAAAGAAGCGCAGGTGAAGTCTAAGGTGAAAGTGAAAGTCCGTCACCGTGACAGTAAAAATGTCGGCAAGCGCCGCGTTAAGGCCGAAACTGAAACCAAAGACTCCTCTAAATAATCGACTGATTTCATTCATAAAAAAACCGCCTTTCGGCGGTTTTTTTATTGCATCACGCAGTGTATTTCGTCCGACGCTTCTACAGGCTTTCGGTGAAAGTACGCGTGATGACATCACGTTGCTGTTCAGGCGTCAGTGAGTTGAAACGCACTGCGTAGCCAGACACGCGAATAGTCAGCTGCGGATATTTTTCCGGGTGCTTAACTGCATCTTCCAGCGTCTCACGGCGCATCACGTTAACGTTCAGGTGCTGACCACCTTCAACGCGAACGGTAGGTTTAAACTCCATCGGTACTTCGCGATATTCAATCTGGCCCAGCTCGCTCACTGCAACGATTTGATCTTCTTCATAACCGCCTTTCGCACAAATACAACGTGCTTCAGCTTTTTCATCATCAAGAAGCCAGAAAGAGTTTTTCAGCGCTTCATTGTTGGCTTTAGTAATTTGGATTCCGGTGATCATGTGTTGCCTCCGTTAATGGCTACGATACTGATACTGTTAACATGAATGTCGTCAAAATTGACGCCAAACCTCTGTTCCTGTTATCAGATATAACAGTTGAAGACCCCGCATTCTTTGATAAATATCAACTTTAAACCTGTGGTCATTTACCACTCACGGCAAATTAATGTTTTATATCAATTTTTACTCGCCATTAATTTCAATTTAATTTGAAAGAATATCAATTATTTTTGCAGCAATACCGCTTCAGACATCCTTTTCTTCATTCCTTCAACCCACAGTTTCCCATCTATGCACATGCAGGTAAGCTAACGCGATTGAAATCATAGATAAAAGGAGCGCGTTTATGTCTACGACTCTCACCTGGCATGACGTTATTGGTACCGAAAAAGAACAAGCCTACTTCGTTGACACCCTGAAGTACGTTGCCAGCGAGCGCGCTGCCGGCAAAATTATTTATCCACCACAGGCTGATGTTTTCAGCGCTTTCCGCTCAACGGAACTTGCAGATGTCAAAGTCGTGATCTTGGGTCAGGATCCCTACCATGGCCCGAATCAGGCACACGGCCTCTCTTTTTCAGTGCGCCCGGGCATCCCGGCCCCCCCTTCACTGGTCAATATCTACAAAGAGCTGGTAACAGACATCCCTGGCTTCGAACGTCCTGCGCATGGCTATCTGCAAAGCTGGGCCGATCAGGGCGTATTGTTGCTCAATACGGTGTTAACCGTTGAGGGTGGTCAGGCCCATTCCCATGCAAAATTAGGCTGGGAAACTTTCACTGATAAAGTCATCGCCGCGCTCAATGAGCATCGTGAAGGTGTTATTTTTCTGCTTTGGGGCTCTCACGCGCAGAAAAAAGGTAACTTTATTGATGCACAACGCCATCACATACTGAAAGCCCCTCACCCGTCACCGCTGTCAGCACACCGTGGTTTTCTCGGCTGCAAACATTTCTCTGCAACCAACACGCTGTTGCAAAAACAGGGACTCGACCCCATTAACTGGATGCCGGTGCTGCCTGCCTAAAACAGAAAAGGCATCCCGCAGGATGCCTTTTTATCGGATCACAACGGGATCAAGCCTTGGCTTTAGACACCGCTACCATCGCAGGACGAAGTAAACGTCCGTTCAGCGTATAACCTTTCTGCATCACCATCATCACATGGTTCGGCTCAAGATCTTCCGATTCCATCATCGTCATGGCCTGGTGCAACTCAGGGTTGAAAGGAACGTGAACGTCGCTCACGACTTCCATTCCAAACTTACGTACCGCATCCAGCAATGATTTCAGCGTTAGCTCCACGCCTTCAATCAGCCCCACCAGTTCGGCATTGGACTTGTCAGCCAGGTCCAGCGCGCGTTCCAGGTTGTCGATCACTGGCAGCAATTCGTTGGAGAATTTTTCCAGAGCGAATTTATGCGCTTTTTCAATGTCCATTTCGGTACGGCGGCGGATATTTTCTACTTCCGCTTTGGCACGCAACAGACCATCGCGTTCGCGTTGTTGAGCGTCTTTCAGCTGGGCTTCAAGTTCTGCAATACGCTCGTCGCGCGGATCAACGACGTCTGCCGCCTCAGTTTCCGCTTCCGTATGCAGCGCTTGTTCCTGATTTAACTCATCCGAGGCTTGCTCGTTAGGCGTCTTATGTTCTTTACTACTCATGAATCTCTCCGCGTTTTAGCATTAATCTTGCTACTGGGTTTATTATGGGGATCAAAACCGCCGTTTCAAGGTTTGCTTTCAAAGGTTCAGACATTATGCAGACGTTAAAAAAGCCGACTGAGGATAACCACAGCGATGAATAAAAAATTTGAGTGCATAGGCATTGTCGGACACCCGCGTCACCCTTCTGCACTCGCTACCCATGAAATGCTTTATCACTGGTTAGTCTCGAAAGGCTATGAGGTTGTGGTTGAACGCCAGGTTGCTCAAGATCTTAAACTTGAAGGCGCGCAAACCGGCAGTCTGGCCGACATAGGCAAAAAGGCCGACCTGGCTGTGGTCGTCGGCGGTGATGGCAATATGCTCGGTGCCGCGCGCGTGCTTGCCCGCTATGACATTAAAGTCATTGGAATTAACCGTGGGAATCTCGGTTTTCTGACCGATCTGGACCCGGATAATGCTTTGCAGCAGTTAGATGACGTCCTGAAAGGTGAATACCTCAGCGAACAACGCTTTCTCCTGGAAGCTATGGTTCGCTGTGAGGGGCGCCAGTGTCGGGTAAGTACCGCCATTAACGAAGTGGTTTTGCACCCGGGCAAAGTGGCACACATGATTGAGTTTGAAGTCTACATTGACGAAAAATTCGCTTTTTCCCAACGCTCTGATGGCCTCATCATTTCGACCCCGACAGGCTCCACGGCTTACT
The DNA here is from genome assembly GCA_003864575.1 of Enterobacterales bacterium. Classification (GTDB taxonomy): domain Bacteria; phylum Pseudomonadota; class Gammaproteobacteria; order Enterobacterales; family Enterobacteriaceae; genus Ewingella. Next base: position 6,292 of record BHES01000086.1, on the reverse strand, counting down.
CATTATCCGGAGGCGGCCCCATTCTAACGCCAACACTCGACGCTATTGCCCTAGTGCCAATGTTCCCACACACCCTTTCAGCACGCCCGTTGGTAATTAATAGCAGCAGTACCATTTGCCTGAAATTTTCCCACATCAGCAGCGACTTAGAGATCAGCTGTGACAGCCAGATAGCGCTGCCTATCCAGCAAGGGGAAGAGGTGGTCATTCGACGCAGTGAATATCATCTCAATCTCATTCATCCGAAAGACTACAGCTACTTCAATACATTGAGCACCAAGCTCGGATGGTCGAAAAAATTGTTTTGATGGAATACCCCTTCCAGAATTAAAAAAATAGTGCGCCGGGGACTTTACTGTATATAAAACCAGTTTATACTGTATGTAATTACAGGTCTGTTGTTATGTACAGGAAGGTGATCATGCTGGCGCAATTAACTATCAGTAACTTTGCCATTGTTCGTGAGTTAGATATCGATTTTCATCGCGGAATGACGGCGATCACCGGTGAAACCGGGGCGGGTAAATCCATTGCGATTGACGCATTGGGTTTATGCCTTGGCAACCGCGCCGACGGCAGCACCGTTCGTCAGGGCTCAGCCCGCGCCAATATCTGCGCCCGCTTCACCCTTGCTGACACCCCCTCTGCCAAACAATGGCTGGCTGATAATCAGTTGGATGAAGGTAATGACTGCCTTCTGCGCCGAACCATCAGTGCTGATGGACGCTCACGAGGCTTTATTAATGGCACCCCGGTTCCGCTCTCCCAGTTGCGTGAGGTCGGGCAACATTTAATCCAGATCCACGGTCAGCATGCTCACCAACTTTTGCTTAAGCCTGAGCACCAACGGCAGCTTCTCGATGCCTACGCTGATCAACCTGAATTACTATTACAGATGCGACAGGCATACCAGGAATGGCACTACAGCTGCCGCCAGCTGGCGCAATATCAGCAGCAAGTCTCTGAGCGTGAAGCCCGTCGCCAGTTGCTACAATACCAACTCAAAGAACTTAACGAATTTTCACCACAGGCCGGTGAGTACGAACAGATCGATGAAGAATACAAACGTCTGGCAAATAGCGGACAACTCCTCTCTCTGAGCCAGAGTGCACTTTACCTGTTGGCCGATGGCGATGAGCAAAACATTGTCAGCCTGCTGTATACCGCTAAAAATCAACTGGTTGAATTAGCCGAGATCGATAGCAAAATAAACGAGTTACTTGTGATGCTTGATGATGCATCGATTCAAATCAGCGAGGCGAGCGATGAACTCCGTCACTACAGTGAGCGGCTGGAGATGGACCCTAACCGTCTCTACGAGCTGGAACAGCGCCTTTCTCGTCAATTGAGCCTGGCCAAGAAACACCGCGTACCCGCTGAAGAACTCCCTGCGTTACATCGTCAGTTGCTTGAAGAGCAGCAGATGCTCGATGATCACGAAATGAATCAGGCTGAATTTAGCGAAACGGTGAACCGGCATTACCTTCAGGCGCTTAATATTGCAGAACAGCTCCACGAAAAACGCCAGTTCTTTGCCGATGAGCTAACGGGTCTGATCACCGAAAGCATGCAGGCACTCTCCATGCCACACGGTAAATTTAGAATTCAGGTGCAATTTGTACCCGATCACCTGAGCGTGGAAGGAGCAGATCGGCTGGAGTTCCAGGTCACGACTAACCCCGGTCAGCCTTTGCAAACCTTAGCAAAAGTCGCCTCTGGCGGTGAACTTTCTCGTATAGCTTTGGCAATTCAGGTTATCACTGCGCAGAAAATGGAAACACCAGCACTGATTTTTGATGAAGTGGATGTGGGTATCAGCGGCCCAACAGCGGCTATTGTTGGAAGATTGCTCCGTCAGTTAGGTGAATCGACCCAAGTCATGTGCGTCACCCATTTACCTCAGGTTGCAGGCTGTGGACATCAACATTATTTCGTCAGCAAAGACACTGATGGAGAAGTAACAGAAACACAGATGAACCGCCTTGATAAAAAGGCAAGATTGCAGGAACTGGCCCGTCTGCTGGGCGGTAGCGAAGTCACGAGAAATACGCTGGCGAACGCAAAAGAGCTACTGGCAGCGTAAAAAGCTCAACTTTTTTACATTTATGCGGTCATACAGGTGCCCAGCAAAGGTTTCAAACTGATGAAAGGTCTATTATCATCGGCATCTTATGCCCTAAAGGAATGTAATCACTATGCGCTGTAAAACGCTAACTGCCGCCGCAGTAACTCTTGTAATGCTGACTGCGGGCTGTTCCACACTGGAAAAGGTGGTTTATCGGCCTGACATCAACCAGGGAAATTATCTCTCACCTGCTGATGTACAAAAAATTCATACCGGTATGACCAAACAACAAGTTGCCTATGTTCTTGGTACTCCGATGCTGCATGACCCGTTTGGCAATAACACCTGGTACTATGTTTTCCGTGAACAACCAGGTCATGAAGGCGTGAAACAGCAAACTCTGACACTGACCTTTAACGAGGCGGGTACGTTAACCAATGTTGATAACAAGCCTAAATTAGACAGTCAGAATTAATTTCCCTGTCAGAGGCCGGTGGTGATCATTTACCAGCACTGATCCTCGGGGTAAAAAAATAAGGCGCTCAGAGCGCCTTATTTTTTAGAACGTTCTGCACGCAATCGCCGAAGCTCTTTAGGGTCCGCAATCAGCGGACGATAAATTTCAATGCGGTCACCATCTTCAAGTAAATCTGAAAGTTTCACCGGACGGCTATAAATCCCGACTTTGTTACTTTTAAGATCGATATCTGGGCGCAGTTCAAGCAAGCCTGATGCTAAAATAGCCTGTTCTACTGTACTTCGTGACTCCAGTTTTACCGTGCGCAGATACTGACGTTCAGGCAACGCGTAAACAACCTCAACGCAGATCTCAGACACTGTAGACCTCTTTGGCACGCAAAGTGAAAGCTTGCACCATGCTGCCGGCCAGTTCTTTGAAAATTTTACCGAATGCCAACTCAATCAATTTGTTGGTAAATTCGAAATCCAGACTAAGTTCAACCTTGCAGGCATCTGGGCTGAGCGCGATAAAATTCCAGCCTCCCATCAATTTACGAAATGGCCCATCTACCAGTTGCATATCGATGCGCTGGTTATTGATCAGCGTATTTCGGGTTGTAAACGTTTTGCTGATACCCGCTTTGGAAACGTCCACTGCGGCAACCATTGAATCAGGGCTTTGTTCTAAAATACGGCTACCGGTACAACCCGGCAAAAATTGCGGATAAGCATCGACATCGTTTACTAAAGTGTACATCTGCTCCACGCTGAACGGCACAAGCGCAGAACGACTTATCTGTGGCATATCATTTTCCAGGTGTCATAAATCGTACAAATCATACCATTTATCCACCTTGAGATAAAAAACTACCTGGCCGCAACCGCAACAATGGCCAAAATCCTCCGGCTGTCGACCGGTGGGGATTTCATTCGCCAACGCTTACAGTATAATAAGTATCACTATGACAAATAAAAAAGCACATACACCCGGTTCCGCAACCATTGCGATGAACAAACGCGCTCGCCATGAATACTTCATTGAAGAAGAGATCGAGGCGGGGCTTGCTTTGCAAGGATGGGAAGTCAAATCGATGCGCGCTGGCAAAGCGAACATCACCGACAGCTACGTCACTTTCAGGGATGGAGAGGCCTTTCTATTCGGCGCAACAATCCAGCCACTGAGTGTGGCATCCAGCCATGTTGTCTGCGATCCAACGCGTACCCGAAAACTACTGCTGAACAAACGTGAATTAGAAAAGTTGTTCGGCAAAGTCAGTCGTGATGGCTACACCGTTGTCGCCCTGTCCATGTATTGGAAAAATGCCTGGAGCAAAGTCAAAATCGGCCTCGCCAAAGGTAAAAAAGAGCATGACAAGCGGGACAACATTAAAGATCGCGAATGGCAAGTCGATAAAGCCCGAATTATGAAGAATTCAAACCGCTAAGCTACTGGCTTAGCGTACCTATTTTCTGATATAGTGTTCGATAGTACTTGGGGCTGATTCTGGATTCGACGGGATTTGCGAAGCCCAAGGAGCATGCCGAGGGGCGGTTTGCCTCGTAAAAAGCCGCAAAAAAATAGTTGCAAACGACGAAAACTACGCACTAGCAGCTTAATAACCTGCTCAGAGCCCTCTCTCCCTAGCCTCCGCTCTTAGGACGGGGATCAAGAGAGGTCAAACCTAAAAGAGATCGCGCAGACACTTTGCCTGGAGTGAAAGCGTTAAACCCAATCAGGATAGTTTGTTAGTGGCGTGTCTGTCCGCAGCTAACCGGCGAATGTAAAGACTAGACTAAGCATGTAGTGCCGACGGTGTAGTAATTTCGGACGGGGGTTCAAATCCCCCCAGCTCCACCAATTTAGATAGGACAGTGAAGGGACAAACTCATATAAACCAGTAATTTATGAGTAAGGTTAGGACTCAGCACTGACACCATCTGGACAGAAAAGGATACGTAAAAGATACGCGGCTCCTTCTGTTGAGAGAACCTCTGCCACCAGCAGAGGTTTTTTTTCGTCTGAATTATTTCACCAGGCTCAATACGTATACTCGGTATTGAGCCTCTTTTTCAGAGCTAGCACATCCATGCACAATCGCGTCATTTCAATGGTTTAAGCATTTCATTCAGAAAGGGCTATGCTCCACATTGCACCGCTATGAAATATTTATGCCCCATCCATGCCCCATAGCTTCGCAACCTAACGCGGAACGTTATGCTTTACGTAATCTTGGCAATACAGAGCGCCAGGCGGCATCCTTTACATCGTATGGGTGCGCCATAATAAACTGAGTTTCTCTCTCTAAAATTTCTTTTCCATCGTTAAGTGTCCGCTGATATTCAAACCCCATAGTGTCAAATGTGCTAGCTAGTGGAGACCGAAGCAGTTCAAGAGCAGGATGGGTCGCAACGAGAACCTCACGCATATGTTCAGCAGCATTCCATACCCAACATAATGAGCACAGCTCAGAACGGCTTATTGTCATGGTGTAGGTTTCTTCTGCTACTGGCGACTCTTCCTTGCCAATAAACTCACCTTCCAGCGGAATGCGGGCGGCCAGCGATAACGCTTCAGTGAACTGGTTCTCGTCAATACTCTTATAAGACACACCGAAATGAGTTTTCAACGCCGACCACATCGTGATCATTGCTTTGGCCTGCTTATCTTTTGGTAATGCCTTGCCGCGCGTCAATACCAGTTGTTTGATGGCTTCTTGCTGCTCTGCATTGACCTTACCCGGCAAGCACTTGGTTGTGGATTTGCGAGGATTGACCGCTTCACCTCTCGTCCAGTACTCGTAAAGCACATCGTCGCATTCCTCTTGGTACTGGATTACGTTTTCGCGGATTTCCGGCTTCACCTTGTTTGGGCTGATGGTGTTAAGCCAGCCAGCTAACTTGCGTAGCGCAAGACAAGTCATTGATTGTGAACCACCTGCGGAAGGTATTGTGATTTCCACAACACCCTTTGCGAATCGCTTTTTTAACTTTGTGAACTGAGACGACCAGTCCATTCCCATTCCTTCTACTATCGGTTTCATCGTAAGCGTAAAGGCAGCGCCGTATTGACAGTCATTTAGAAGTAAGGTCAACATTCCACGGCAGGAGATCCGCGACCTTGTTGGAAGGCCAGTCCGGCAGCACGCTGAGGATATGACGCAGATAAGCCTCCGGGTCGATACCATTGAGTTTGCACGTACCGATCAGGCCGTACAGCAGCGCGCCGCGCTCACCACCATGATCGCTGCCGAAGAAGATATAGTTCTTTTTGCCCAGGCAGATAGCTCGTAGAGCCCGCTCTGCGGCGTTGTTATCCGGCTCAACAAGCCCGTCACCGCAGTAATAACACAGCGCTGCCCACTGGTTCAGCGCATACGCGAACGCCTCACCGAGCCGGGATTTTTTCGACAGCATCGCACTTTTTTCCACCAACCACTCGTGCAGTGAGTTGAGCAACGGTTTACTGCGAACCTGCCTGACTGAAAGTCGTTCCGCTTCCGGCCTCCCGCGTATTTCCTCCTCTATACCCATAATTAATGAAGATACTTGATATTGTGAACCATGAGGACCATGCTACTCGTCATGAAAATACATCTGACTTCGGAACAACGGATAGCCCTGAAAATGCTGCATAAGAACAACCGGGATAGTCGTGTCCGTGACAGGATCAGGTGTGTTCTTCTTGCTGCCGATGGATGGACTGCTGCCATGATTGCTCAGTCGCAGCTTATCGATGAAACAAGCGTGCGTCGCCATCTCAATGACTGG
>BHES01000085.1 GCA_003864575.1 Enterobacterales bacterium | reverse complement strand
CATGTTTTTTGACATCCTCGATCTTGCTACAAAATCGACATTTTACTTCCACAATCGCCATTATTGAAGATCCCGCATAAAAGTAAGTATTATACATGACTATCAACGTATTGAATACGTGACCCTTTTTTTTGTTTGTTTGCATCACAAAAATGAAAGATTTATCCGCCTGCACAATAAAAGCTTTTCCATTCCCCATCGTAGTGCAGGGCTTTTCGTCTTTCGGCCTATGAAATCAGCCGCTGACAGCGCGTATCAGCAGGGCAAAGAGGGGGTAAATGTTATAAAAAAGTAACAAAACATCGCCTTTCAACTTTCACTTTACCCCTTTCGATTTTAACAACAACGAAAGGCAGCCGCACTGATTTAGGGCAAAAGTGGCCGTATTGACACACTTAAATTTAGGGGATAGAAAGATTAAACGTTACGCAAATGTTTATTTTTCGAACACTCAAGGGGATGTCAATGTCACTTAGAAAATGCACCACCTCTTTGCTTACTCAGGCGTCATTTCGCCGGAGCATGATCACATCAGCGATATTATTACCCGTCCTATTCTCCCTGTCCGTACAGGCCGCCGATCCCGTTACTCTGCGTTATGCCGTATGGGATAAAAACCAATTAGCCGCCGAGCAGGAAATTGCCAGTAATTTCGAAAAACAAAACCCGGATATAAAGATTGATATTGAATTAACCCCCTCCGCGCAATATTTCGTTAAATTAGATGCCGCTGCGGCCGGTGGCGTTGCACCAGATATATTCTGGATCAACATGCCCTATTTTATTCAATATGCTAAAAACGGTTTACTGGAACCGTTAAACAGCGATATTGAGAAAAGCAAACTGGACATGAATAATATTGTCGCCAGTTCCGTCAAAGCTTATCAATATAAAGGTCAGCAACTGGCTATCCCGCGTGACGTTGACTCCATTGCCGTCTGGTACAACAAAAAACTGTTCGATGAAGCGAAAGTCGCCTACCCCGCCAGCGACTGGACCTGGGATCAGCTGAAAGCCAAGGCCACCCAACTGAAAGCCGGCATGAAGGGCGACACGTTCCCGCTGGTAATGGATTTAAGCGGCGACGGCCAGGACAGCTACCTCAACCTGCTCTACCAGAGTGGCAATAATGTGGTGCCAACCGACGGCAAACCGACCGACATCGCCAACGATAAATCCATCTGGGTTTATCAGCAGTTGCAGGAAATGATGAAAGCGGGCCAGTTGCCGACAGCGCAGCAAATGAGTGAAGTCAAAACCGAGAACATCTTCCAGTCCAACCGGGCGGCCATGGCCTATGCTGGTTCGTGGCTGGCCGCGCCGTTTGCCGCCAACCCGCTGATCAATGATCACATCGGCGTGGTGATTATGCCGAAAATTGAACGCCAGTCCGGCGTGGCTCACAGCCTCGGTTTCGCCATGTCCTCCAAAGGCAGCCACAAAGCCGAAGCCTGGCGCTACATCCAGTTTATGAGCTCTGAACCGTCACAAGAGATCCTGGCTAAAGCGGTGATCCCGGCCAATAAAACCGCCGCCAAAGCCTGGGCAGCCAATATCAAAAATGTCGATGTCACACCGTACATCGAAACCCTCGAATTCACCAAAGCCTACCCGACGGCGGGGACCAACACGCCGAAATGGCAAAACATGCGGATTGCCAGCCTGAAACGGATCTTCATGGGTGCCGATGCCAAACAGGAAATGGACAAATCGGAGAAGAAAATCTCCCGCGTGATGGAAAACTAATCCCCCTTCGCTCAGGTCAGTCCCGTCTGATCTGAGCGACTTTTTGCTCTGACTGAGGATCTTCATCATGTCGCTTGCAGATTCGGTTTCCGTTGCGATAAAGCAGCAAAAAACCCGCGCCGCCGACGTTAAACCGACCACAAAAACCTCAGCCCGCCCGGCCCTCACCCGTCTTGAGCGCGCCGAACGTTTCTGGGGCTGGCTAATGGTGCTGCCTTTGCTAATTGGGCTGCTGGTATTTTATTTCATCCCTTTCCTGCAAAACATTTTCTACAGTTTTACCGACCTCGACCAGTTCATGAACTGGAGCACCTTCAACGTTAACAACTATCTCGACCTGTTCAGCGATGACGATTTCTATGCCGCCATCGCCAATACGCTGTTTTACGTGGTGGTCTGTGTGCCGGTCAGCCTGACGCTTTCGCTGCTGCTGGCTATTGGTCTCAATCAGAATATCCTGGGTAAAGCGCTGTTCCGCACCCTGCTGTTTCTGCCCGCCGTCACCATGCCCGCGGCGGTCGCCATGGTCTGGCAATGGTTGTTCAATAAAGATTTCGGGCTGATTAACTATCTGCTGCACTTTTTCGGCGTCTCGGCGGTCGGTTGGCTGTCGGATCCGGACATCGTGCGCATCAGCGTGTCGGTGATCATCATTTGGTCGTCGCTGGCGCTGAAAATCATCATTCTGCTGGCCGGTCTGCAAAGCATTCCGCGCTCTATCTATGAAGCCGCCGACATCGACGGGATCAGCACCCTGCGCCGCTTTTTCTGCCTGACGCTGCCCATGATGGTTCCGACGCTATTCTTCGTGTCGGTGATGAGTTTTATCGAAGTGCTGCAAATCTTCGACGTGGTGTTCCTGATGTTTGACCGCTCAATGGTCGAAAGCGACACCATGACCATCACCTACCTGTTCTACAAAAATGCCTTTTATCTGCAACAGAAAGGCTACGCCTCCGCCATCACCGTGGTGCTGTTTATCGTCACGATGCTGATCACCCTCGTACAAATGGCCATCGGCAAACGGCTGAAAGTGGCGTAAGGAGCCCCGGATGACAACCTATTCGCAAACCCGCAACGCCACACCCGCACGCACGAATGTGCGGACCGTGCCGCGCAAAAAGATCAACCTGCAAAAATGGGCGGTCTACCTGTTTATGGTGCTCGCCAGCCTGGCGTCCGTCGTCCCCTTTATCTGGATGCTGATCACCTCGCTGAAAACGCAGGCCGAAAGTATCCAGATCCCGTTACAGATGCTGCCCTCTCATCCGGGGTTCGCGGCTTACGGTCGCATCCTGCATGAGATCCCGTTCACCGGCTTTTACCTCAACTCAATTCTCTCGACCTTTTTCACCGTCACGCTGCAAATGATCATCGCCACCATGGCGGCCTACAGCTTTGCCCGTCTGCACTTTCGTGGCCGTAATCTGGTGTTCGTGCTGTGTATTTCGATTCTGATGGTGCCGGGCCAGGCGTTTCTTATTCCACAATTTCTCGTGGTGCAAAAGCTCGGCCTGCTCAACACCCTGACCGGTCTGATCCTGCCCGGCATTTTCAGTATTTACGCCACCTTCCTGCTGCGTCAGTTCTTTATGGCGGTGCCTAAAGAGATGGAGGAAGCCGCGCTGATGGACGGCTACAACCACTTCACCATCTTCTGGCGCATCATGCTGCCGCTCATCCGCCCCGGCATTGTCGCCTGCATCATCATCAACGGCCTGTGGAGCTGGAATAACCTGATGTGGCCGCTGATCGTCAATACCAGCAGCAACAAATTGACCCTGCCGGTCGGGCTGGCGTCACTCTCCAGCCGCGCCGGTGAGGAATATCCGATGCTGATGGCCGGTGCGCTAATGGCCATCATCCCGATGCTGATGCTGTTCATCCTTTTCCAGCGCTATTTCATTCAGGGCATCGCCAGTTCCGGCGTGAAGGGCTGAGCCTGATGTTTAAAAACTTGATACACGAACATACCCAATAGATTTCGCGGTGCAGAAAGGCGGCAAGCGAAGACGCACGATGAGCTTACTGCGGTAAGTGATTCGGGTGGCAAGCGCAGCCAACGCATCTGCAACGTGAAAGATGAGGGGAGAGGAGTCACTAATGACGGGAATACAGCTGCACAGCGTTGAGAAGATTTATCCCAACGGTTTTAAAGCTCTGCACGGCATCGATTTGGATATCCGCGAAGGTGAATTTATGGTGTTTGTCGGGCCGTCGGGCTGCGCGAAATCCACCCTGCTGCGCATGATTGCCGGGCTGGAGAGCGTCAGCGAAGGCGAGATTATTATTCATAATCAGTGCGTGAACGACACCATGCCCAAAGATCGCGGCATCGCCATGGTGTTTCAAAACTATGCGCTTTACCCGCACATGACCGTCTACAAAAACATGGCCTTCAGCCTGATTGGCAAAGAGAGCAAACAGGAGATTGACCGCCGGGTACGCGAAGCGGCGGAAAAACTGGAGATCACCAACTTACTGCAACGCAAGCCGGGTCAGCTTTCCGGCGGCCAGTGCCAGCGCGTGGCGGTCGGCCGGGCGATTGTGCGCAAACCGAAAGTGTTTCTGTTCGACGAACCGCTGTCGAACCTCGACGCAAAACTGCGCGTTTCTATGCGCGTTCAGCTCATCGAGCTGCATAACCAGCTCAAGCGCGAAGGCGTGGGTGCCACCATGATTTACGTTACCCATGATCAAGTGGAAGCCATGACCATGGGTGACCGCATCTGCGTGCTCAACCGTGGCGAGATTATGCAGGTGGATAAACCGGTCAATTTGTATCACTACCCTGCCAATAAATTCGTCGCCGAGTTTATTGGCAGCCCGTCGATGAACCTGCATGACCTGCCAATTCTGCGTGACCACGGCGCCGTCAGCCTGCGTCTGGGGAACAACGGCGTGCTGAGCCTGACGCCGGAACTGACCGATCAGGTGCTCAGCTACAACTACAACGACGTCTGCCTCGGCATCCGTCCGGAATACCTGCGCATCGTGGCCGACCCGACGGACAACGCGGTGCAAGCCACCATCATGACCGTTGAACGTATGGGGAATGAAGAGCTTCTGCACTGCGATATCAGCGGTTATCGCTTCATTACTCGCGTCGCCACGCGCCACGACTGGGACCCGCTGCTTGGCGAAAAAATCTGGCTGCATTTTGACCTGCATCGCGCGCACCTGTTCGACAAAGAAACAGGGCTGAACTTAAAACAACATCATTAGAAACGACATTTACTCCTCCCTCTGCGAAGGGGAAGCGAGTAGATCGGCACTTTTTACTCCTCACCCTGCGAAGGGGGAGGTTGGGAGGGGGTTTTACTGGCGGTAGCTGAACTGCCCTCGATACCCCACCCCAACCCTCCCCTTCGCAGGGGAGGGAGCTAAAGAACTTTTTGTCCTGGCAATGTGGAGAAAACCTATGTCTGCAATCAACGTTTCCCGCCGTAAACCGGTTCGCGTCCTGGTCTCGGGTGCCGGTGCGCGTGGCGAAATCTATTCCCGCTTCGCCCTCGCCCACCCTGAACTGATGCAGGTGGTGGCGGTGGCGGAACCCCGTGACACCTACCGCCAGCAGTTTGTGGCGCAGCATAATATTGCGCCCCAAAACGTCTTTCACGACTGGCGCGACGCCGCGGCAGCCGGAAAATTGGCTGACGCCGTGCTGATTTGCACCCAGGACAATATGCATCTGGAACCCGCGCTGGCGTTCGCCGCGCAGGGTTACCACATGCTGCTGGAAAAACCGCTGTCGCCGGACAGCCGAGAGTGTGAGGCCATCGTCGCAGCCGTCGAGCGTGCCGGGGTGATCTTCTCCGTCGGCCACGTGCTGCGCTACACCCGCTATACGCAAAAACTCAAACAGCTGCTGCGCGATAAGGTGATTGGCGACGTGGTCAGCATGCAGCATCTGGAGCCGGTCGGTTACTGGCATCAGGCGCACTCCTTCGTGCGCGGCAACTGGCGCAATGACCAGCTTTCCGCCTCGATGCTGTTGCAGAAGTCCTGCCACGATATCGACTGGATCCGCTACATCATGGATACCCCGTGCGAACAGATCAGCTCATTCGGCGGCCTGCGTCACTTCCGCGCTGAGAACCAGCCCGCCGGTGCCGCTGACCGCTGCCTGGATTGTGGCGTGGAAGCCACCTGTCCCTACTCCGCCAAAAAGATTTACCTCGGCGAACAGCATAAATCCACCGTTGGTTTCCTGCGGGTGCTGACGCCGGAAGTTAACCAGGAAAATCTGATCAATGCCCTGCGTACCGGGCCTTATGGCCGCTGTGTCTACCGCTGCGATAACAACGTGGTCGATCATCAGGTGGTGAATATCCAGTTTGCCGGTGGCAAAACCGCCTCCTTTACCATGACCGCCTTTACCCGCCACGAAGACCGCAAAACCGTGCTATTTGGCAGCCACGGTCAGTTGGAAGGCGACGGCCGCTTTATTCGCATCACTTCGTTTGTTGATGACAGCGAAACGGTCTACGACGTCGAGGATATCGACAGCACCGATCCGGCGCAAAACAGCGCCATGGGCGGCCACGGCGGCGGCGACTATTTCCTGATGGCGCATTTTATTGATGCCGTGCGCAGCAACGACGCCAGCCAGATCCTCTCCGGCCCGCAAGAAACGCTGGAAAGTCATCTGATGGTGTTCGCCGCCGAACGCGCCCGCCGTGAAGGCGCAGTGGTCAACGTTCATCCGGCCTGACTTTGATATTGAGGAAAGCGTGATGCGCTACGGATTTGATATCGGCGGTACCAAAATTGAGATGGCAGCCTACGACGACCGGCTGAATCAGGTGTTTTGTCAGCGGGTCAGCACGCCGACCGGCGACTACCAGCAGTTTCTGAGCTGTGTAAAAACGCTGGTGGCGCAGGCTGATCTGACGCTGCACACCCGCGGCAGCATTGGCATTGGCCTGCCGGGGGTGACTGACCCGATAAGCCGCAAGCAGCTGTCGGTCAACGTGCCCTGCATCACCGGCCACTGTCTGGCGGAGGATCTGGCCAATACGCTGGACCGCCCGGTGGCGATTGAAAACGACTGCCGCTGCTTTGCCCTGTCGGAAGCCAGCACCGAGCAAACGCAGCGCCATGACATCGTCTTCGGCGTGATCCTCGGGACCGGTGCAGGCGGTGGGCTGGTGCTGCATAAACATCTGCACAAAGGCAAAAATGGACTGGCCGGAGAATGGGGACACATCCCGATCTCCGCCCAGTTGGTTCAGCGCTATGACCTGCCGCTATTTAGCTGTAGCTGCGGACTGACCGGCTGCTTTGAACGCTACGTCTCCGGACGCGGGTTTATGGCGCTGGCCCAACATTTCCGCCATTCGGCCACCAGCGTTCCCGAACTGTTGACCGACTACCGTCAGGGCGATCCGCTCGCCGAGCGGCTGGTCGGGATGTATATCGACATTCTCGCCAGCGCACTGGCCAGCCTGCAACTGATGCTCGACGTCGATGCGTTTGTGCTCGGCGGCGGCGTCTCGAACATGCCTGAACTTTACCGCCTGCTGCCGCAGGCCATGCGTGCGTGGTTGTTCCCTAGCAGTCAACCTGCGGCCATTTTATCGCCGGTATTTGGTGATAGCAGCGGCGTACGCGGCGCCGCTCTGCTGGAACAACACACCTACTGAAGGCGTCCGGAAAATAAATCACTTTTTTATTTCGGGCAAATAAGTGAAAGACAAAAGAAATAGCGCAACCAGACGGCTTTCGGTTCCGGCAGAAATAAATCTCAGAGGTCGTTTTTGAGGCGCTGAAAAATAACGGTTTTGACAGTTTCAACGCTTTCGCCTTACCTTTCGGTTGTGAGTAAACCGAAAGCAATAATCATAATTAACTTTATGATATATAAGGATTTATTTAAAAATTAACGTTGCTTTTCGGTTTTTCGTTTGCTGTAATTCAGGCCGAAACACCGAAAGCAGCTGAAGAAAGTTTACCGACAGGCTCAATGCTGTTTAGGGGATTAAGCGCCAATGATAAATACGCTAAAACGCCGGGAATTAATTATCGACCAGTTATGCCGCGAGGGATCGGTGCGGGTGGAAGATCTCAGCGGCCAATATGACGTGTCGAGCGTGACCATCCGCAACGACCTGCGTTATCTGGAAAAAAGCGGTTGCGCGGTGCGGGCCTACGGCGGTGCCAAATTGAATAAACAGTTCGTGTTTGACCGCCCGTTGCAGGACAAAGGCCGCATCAACCGCGACGTGAAATACACCATCGCCTGCGCGGCGGCGGCACTGGTCAATGACGGCGAGTCGATCATTCTCGATTCCGGCTCCACCATCAGCCAGATGGTGCCGCAGTTGCAGGGTAAGCAAGAACTGGTGGTGATGACCAACGCGCTGAATATCGCCTTTGAGCTGGCCAGCAACGAGCAGGTGGACCTGATGGTAATTGGCGGCAGCGTGCGGCGTAAATCCTGGTCGCTGTATGGTCCTTCCGCCGAACAGCACATCCGCCAGTACCGCTTCGACAAGCTGTTTCTGGGAGTCGATGGTTTTGATTTGGTCAGCGGCATCACCACGCCCAACCCCGGTGAAGCCCAGTTAAACCGCGCCATGTGCGACGTGGCGCGCGAAGTGATTGCCGTGGCAGACGCCAGCAAGTTTGGCCGCACCAGTTTCTGCATGATTTGCGAAATCGGCAAGATCAACAAACTGGTCACCGACAGCCGCATCCCCGACGACTACCGTCGGGCATTACATGATTTAGGGGTCGAAGTGATCATCGCCGACCGGTGAACCGATCACCCATCTGATAAGGAGTTTGTTTTATGCAACAGCTACTTGAACTGATTCAGCGCCACAAAGCCGGCGAGCCGGTGGGCGTGTTCTCCGTCTGTTCGGCCCATCCGTGGGTGATCGAAGCGGCGCTGCGTCAGGCGCTGCAACGGCACACCACGGTGCTCATCGAGGCGACCGCCAATCAGGTGAACCAGTTTGGCGGTTATACCGGGATGCAGCCGCACCAGTTCCGCGATGCGGTCTGGCAACAGGCTGACGCGCTGGGCTTACCCCGTGACCGCATCTGGCTCGGCGGCGATCATCTCGGGCCTAATGCCTGGCAGGATCAGCCCGCCGAAAAGGCCATGCAGCTGGCAGAAACCCTGATTGCTGATTACGTCGCCGCTGGCTTTCGCAAAATTCATCTCGACTGTTCGATGTCCTGCGCCGGTGACCTAACTCCACTCGGCGACGACGAAGTAGCACGCCGCGCGGCACGCTTGTGTGCCATCGCCGAAAAAAGCTGGCAGCAGCACGGCGGCGAAGCCCCGGTCTATGTGATTGGCACCGAAGTGCCGGTACCGGGTGGCGCGCAGGAATCGCTGGAAGAAGAAGTCATGCATGTCACCACGCCGGACGCCGTGGAAACCACGCTCGGCGTACACCGCAGCGCCTGGATGGCGCAGGGTCTGGCGGCAGTCTGGCCACGCGTGATTGCCGTGGTGGTGCAGCCCGGCGTCGAGTTCGATAACCACAGCGTTGAGCGCTATCAGCCAGAACGCGCCCGTCAGCTGACCCGTTTTATCGAGGGCTGGCCGACGATGGTGTATGAGGCGCACTCCACCGATTATCAAGCCCCGCTGGCTTACCGCCAGTTAGTGCGTGACCACTTCGCCATCCTCAAAGTTGGCCCGGCCCTCACCTTCGCCCTGCGCGAAGCGCTGTTTGCCCTCGACCATATTGAGCGTGAATGGCTGGGCGAACATCAGGCATCGCATCTGTGTTCCACGTTGGAGCAGGTGATGTGCGAACGCCCGGAACAGTGGCGCCGCTACTACCCCGGCAAACCGCACCAGCAACATCTGCACCGCCAGTACAGCCTGAGCGACCGCGTGCGCTATTACTGGCCGCTGCCGGAAGTGTGCGCCGCGGTTGACAGCCTGCTGGATAATCTGCGTAAAAATCCGGTGCCGCTGGCGTTGCTCAGCCAGTATCTGCCCGAACAGGCCCGCGCCATTAACGCAGGTCAGCTTTCCACCGATCCGCAGGATTGGGTTTTACATAAAATCAGCGAAGTGCTGGTCGATTACGCTAACGCTTGCCAGCCCGCTAACAGGGAGCACGTATCATGAGCCACTATTTTTCCTATAGCAGTGACTGGCTGGAACAGCACAACGCGTTGCACACCGCCAAAGAAGTCTGGCAACAGCCCGACCTATGGCGCGCCCTGCATCTTCAGCTGGAGAACCAGCAAGCGCAGTGGCAGCCGTTCCTGCAACCGCTGCTGGACAACCCACGCCTGCAAATTGTGTTGTGCGGTGCGGGCAGTTCGGCGTTCGCCGGTCGCGCTCTCGCGCCCTGGTTGCGCCAGCAGACCGGCCGTGACGTGGTGGCCTATGGCACCACCGACATTGTCGCCAATCCGCATCAGTATCTCGACCGCTCCCGCCCGACGCTGTTGGTGTCGTTTGCCCGTTCGGGTAACAGTCCGGAAAGCGTGGCGAGCGTGGCGCTGGCCGACCAACTGGTGCCGGAGTGCTTCCACCTGATGCTGGTGTGCAATCCGGACAGCCAGCTGGCGCACTATGCCGATGGCCGCGATAACGTGCTGGCGCTGCTGATGCCAGACGGCTCGAACGACCAGAGCTTCGCCATGACCTCCAGCTTCAGCTGCATGATGCTCAGCGCGGCCTTGCTGCTCGGCCCGCACTCACTCAGCGCCGCCCGTGAGCCGCTCGAGCGTATGGTTGAACGCTGCTATCAGCTGCGCGAGAGCCTGCAACCGCAGGTCAAAGCGCTGGCGACCAGCGGGTTTCGCCGTTACATCACGCTTGGCGGCAGCTGCTTTACCGGCCTTGCCGAAGAGGCGTCACTGAAAATGCTCGAGCTGACCGCCGGGCGCATCGTTACCCGTTATGACTCTTCGTTAGGGCTGCGCCACGGGCCAAAATTTATGGTCGATGACCAGACGCTGGTGCTGCTGATGTTCTCCAGCGACAGCTATGCGCGCCAGTACGATGTGGATTTATGGCATGAGCTCAGACGTGACGGACTGGCGCAGCAGATGGTGGGCCTGAGCGGCGAACCTCATGATTTCGCCGGAGTGCAAACTCTGCATGATGACCGCGATGACCTGTGGCTGATGTTCCCATATCTGCTGTTTGTGCAGATGCTGGCGATGGAAACCTCACTGGCTCAGGGGCTGACACCGGATAACCCCTGCCCGACCGGCGAAGTCAACCGCGTGGTAAAAGGCGTCACGATTTATCGTTATTCCAAACCAGCCGCACAGACCAGCACTGCGGCACTTTAGCCGCCACTTATTGCCACTTCGGGGAATCGCCATGTATTTAGTCTCAAACCGTGAAATGCTGAAAAAAGCCCAGCGCGAGGGCTACGCCGTTCCGGCGTTTAACGTACACAATTTGGAAACCGTGCAAGTGGTCGCCGAAACGGCGGCCCAGATGGAATCCCCGGTGATCATGGCCGGAACGCCCGGCACCTTCTCCTACGCCGGTACCGATTATCTGGTGGAGATCTGCCAGGCCGCTGCGCGCCGCTATAACCTGCCGCTGGCGCTGCATCTGGATCATCACGAAGAGATGGAAGATATCGAAGGCAAAGTGCGTCAGGGGATACGCTCAGTGATGATCGACGGTTCGCACCTGCCGTTTCGCCAGAATATCGACATCGTGTTGCAGGCGGTCAGGCTGTGCCATCGCTACGGCGCAAGTGTCGAAGCCGAATTGGGCCGGCTTGGTGGTCAGGAAGATGATTTGGTGGTGGATTCTGCCGACAGTTTCTTCACTGACCCGCAGGCGGCCAGAGAATTTGTGGAGCTGACCGGCATCGATTCGCTGGCCGTCGCGATTGGCTCAGCGCACGGGTTGTATCAGGGCGAACCTAAGCTCGATTTCGCGCGGCTGGAGAAAATCCGCGACTGCGTGGATATCCCACTGGTACTGCACGGCGCGTCCGGGATCCCCGAAGCCATGGTGGCGCGGGCAATCCGCCTTGGCGTATGCAAAGTTAACGTCGCGACCGAACTGAAAATCGCTTTTGCTGACGCGGTAAAAAGCTATTTCAACCAAAATCCTGACGCCAACGATCCGCGCAAATACATCGTACCCGGTAAAATCGCCATGAAAGAAGTGGTGGCCGAGAAGATCCGCATCTGCGGCAGCGCAGGCCGTCTGTGAGGATTTACAAAAAAATGCGGTTTATGTTAGCCGTGACATAAATTTGTATAACAACTTAAGCTAAGCTGTAAACCATGTACTTTCCGTGGGATCCTGGTTATGCCTTCAGCTACGTCGTTGCAATCCGTTACGCTAAAAAAATGCTATTACAGTGCCGATGAGGCGCGTTCTCTGGGTCAGTTAGACGTGGAGAAAATAGAACAAATTGCCCGCGATCTGGATATCGCTGAAAGCGAAAAAGAACATTACGTCACCGGATGGATGGGCCAGAACAGCGTGGTGCTGGTGCGTAATTATCAGGATAAACGCGGCACCTCCAACGGACTGGTGATGTCGCGCTGCCAGCGCTACAAGCTCAGCGTGCAGGCCATCAAATTCCGCATTCCGAAATTCCTATTGTGGATGACCTTCCGCCGCCGCCCGCGCACCATGTCGGTAGTCGGTTACACCCGCCTCGGCGAACAGGCCAGCGGCTTACAGCAGTTCCACAACATTCTCGAACCTGAACTCAAACAGCAGTTGGAAAATGACTGGCGCGAGCTGAACGATTATCTCGGCATGGCCTGTTGGCAGATGGAAAACAACCAGCCTGCGTGGCGTGAGATGCAGCGTGAGGCCACGCCGCAGGCGCTATGGTTCCTGGCAGACAGCAACTGGTTCAGCGGTAAAAAACTGCAAAAAGACGGTGACTGCGAGGGCTTGTGGACTCAAAATCGCTTCCTCGCGCGCCGTACCGGCGAGCACGCTGCCCTGCTGATCTCCTGGCATGACGAGGAGAATGACAACATCGCCAGCTATCTGTTTGAGCGCGTATCCTCCAACCAAATTCGCCTTTCGCTGCGCCCGCGCAAAGAGGACAAATTCTACCCGCTGAACCCGTTCGACGCCGTCCATATCAGACAGGCTCTGGCGCTATTCCAGCAGGCTGAATCCGAACTTTGCAGTGAGGCGTTTTCGCAAAAACAGGGTCGGGCGTGATCCGCCCATTAAATCCCCTCAGGTGGCAAAAGCAGCCAACGCATCTGCGGCTTGAAGTATGACGGGATCCCCTCACCACCATTGATGAAAATGATGCACCGGGCCAATGCCCTGTCCGACTTCCAGCGAATCAGCCTGCATCAACGCTTGCTGCAAATAAGCTTTGGCGGCGTGGACGGTTTCAGGCCAGCCAGCGTGGCGCGGACGCAGTGCCGCCAGCGCGGCTGACAGCGTACAGCCGGTGCCATGGGTATGGCGGGTATTGACGCGCGGCGCGGTGAAACGCTGGCGTGAACCCGACATAAACAGCCAGTCCGGGCTTTCGTCGTTTTCACCGCTTTCACCGACCTGCAAATGGCCGCCTTTCATCAGCACCGCTTCACACCCCATCGCCAGCAGCGCTTCGCCCTGTTCCCGCATCTCTTGCTCGTTGTGCGCAATGTCGCACGCCAACAACGCAGCAGCTTCCGGCAGGTTCGGCGTAATGATCGACACCTGCGGTAACAGCAAACGCCGCAGCGCCTCGACCGCGTCAGGTTGCAATAACGGATCGCCGCTTTTCGCCAGCATCACGGTATCGAGCACCACAAACGGCAACGTATAGTGATGCAACCGCTCCGCCACCGCCTCTACGATCGCCGAGTTCGCCAACATGCCGATTTTTGCGCTGTCGATGCGCACATCGCTCAGCACGGAATCCAGCTGCACCGCCACAAACGCCGGTTCGATGTTGTACACCGACTGCACGCCACGGGTATTTTGCGCCACCAGCGCGGTGATCACGCTGGTGCCATAGGCTCCCAGCGCAGAGAAGGTTTTGAGATCCGCCTGAATACCGGCGCCACCACTCGGGTCAGTGCCCGCAATGGTTAAGGCATTTATACGTTTCATTGCAGCGCCTCCCCGTCCAGCAGATACAGGTTATCGAGGAAGGCCGGAATAAAGCTGCCCGGCCCACGCGCCTGCTGGCAGGCCAGCTCACCGGCGCACGACATGACGCGGCACGCAGCGGCAACGTTCTCCTGCCGGTCACCCGGCAGGGCAACAAAGGCCGCGACAACCGCTGACAGTGCGCAGCCAGTGCCGACCACGCGGGTCATCAGTACATCGCCGCCGCGCACCGCCAGGCAGCGTTCGCCGTCGGTGACGTAATCCATTTCACCGGTCACCGCCACTATCGCGCCAGTTTGCAGGGCCAGTTTCCTGGCTGCCGGTAAGGCGGACAGCGAGTCATCACCGCTGTCAACGCCGCGCCCGGTCGAGCTCATACCGCTAAGCGCACGGATTTCCGAAGCATTACCCCGGATAGCCGCAGGCGTGAGCTGAATCAGTGTGAGAGAGAATTCGGTGCGCAAAGTCAGGCCACCGACCGCGACCGGATCCAGCACCCAGGGTTTTCCGGCCTGATTCGCGGCCTGAACCGCAGCCAGCATGGCGTCAGCATGAGGTTGAGTCAGCGTGCCGACGTTAACCAGTAGCGCATCGGCGATGGCGGCAAACTGCGCGGCTTCGGTTGGGTCCACCACCATCGCCGGTGACGCGCCGATAGCCAGCAGAACGTTTGCCGTAAAGGATTGCACCACATCGTTGGTCAGACAATGCACTAAAGGATTGGAAACACGGAGGTTTTTTAACGCAGTGGCCGCGTGTGAAGCAGAAAAATCGACAGGTTGGGTATTCATGTTTTCTCCCCACCGGCGCTCAAGAAGGCGGTATCGGGAGAGATACCTGACTTCCCTACGCTGGCATAATCCAGATCAGGTAATACGGGTAAGTTCTCAGCCCTTTCTTTCGCAAGAGGGGCACCCCGAGTCATTGTACATTTGCTTTATCTGCCAGCAGGCTACGGGAAGTCGCTGGCCGGTGCAAGTTGTGTCACTGAGTTGTAGCGGCACGCTGGATTTGTCCTCTTTTCCGGCAATGAATGTGTTTGATTTTTGACCTCACACTGTGTACAAAACCCTCTTGTTTTCATGGATAAGACGACAAGAGAAGGGTGCATGTTTACACTTTATAAGAAATGGGATGCTGAACTAAATAACTGCGCTTAATAGTAGATCACTGGAGGGAACTCAATCCGGTTTGAGCGATCTGATCAATCGCCAAACACCACAACCGGACTGAGCAATGCCGATCATAGCCCCGATACCCCGAAGCGAA
>BHES01000084.1 GCA_003864575.1 Enterobacterales bacterium | reverse complement strand
GCCTTGTTGTAGGCTGTCCAGTTGGTGATTTTGAACTTTTGTTTTGCCACGAGAGACCACGATGTCATCAGGAAGATAGAGTTTTGATTTTGATCACAGACAAAAGTTCGATTTATTCAACAAAGCGAAGGTGATTTATACGACGAATGCGATAGAATCACTGAACAGTGTGATCCGCAAGGCCCTCAAGAAGCGTAAAATATTCCCCCATGATCAGTCAGCGCTTAAGGTTATTTATCTGGCTATCGAGTCAGCATCAGCAAAATGGACGATGCCAATACAAAACTGGCGTCAAGCCTTAAACCACTTTATAATCCAATATCCAGAACGACTGGCTGAGTATTTATAAAAAAGCATTTACACAGAATCTGGTACAGGCCCTCAAATAATGAAATAAATACCTCATCCCGCCTCTCACCCTGACCGTCATTGATTTATATCTACAACATTTGTACTAAAAAAGCGTATGGTCAAGCCATAACCCGTGACGGGTGCTAAACCCGCCTTATTTAATGCCAGTTGTCAGGTGAACCACGTTGTTATGAATACCTCAGCAAATCGCCCTCTCCGTCTCTTCAGCGCCCTCATCGACGCCTGTATCAGTGAAAAATATACCGTTCAGCGCCTGCTAAAAGATGCCATTGCTGGCGTCACCGTCGGGATCATCGCTATTCCTCTAGCGATGGCGCTGGCTATCGGCAGCGGTGTTCCTCCGCAGTATGGTCTTTATACCGCGGCCGTGGCTGGGATTATCATTGCGGTCTGCGGTGGCTCGCGCTTTAGCGTCTCCGGCCCGACGGCGGCTTTCGTGGTGATCCTCTATCCTGTCTCGCAACAGTACGGTTTATCAGGCTTATTGCTGGCAACGTTGATGTCCGGACTAATTCTGGTGCTGATGGGGCTTGCGCGCTTTGGCAGGCTGATTGAATACATTCCTCTGCCGGTGACGCTCGGATTTACCTCAGGTATTGGTATCACCATTGCCACCATGCAAATTAAGGATTTCTTCGGACTGAGTGTCACAAACATACCCGAACACTACGTCAGTAAAGTGGTCGCGCTGGTACAGGCAATGCCGACGCTGGATATAGGCGACGCACTGATTGGCATCGTGACGCTCGGCGTGCTGATGGTCTGGCCAAAACTGGGCCTGCGGGTTCCCGGTCATTTACCGGCACTGCTGGCCGGTTGCGCGGTGATGGCCCTCTTCATGCAAGCCGGTCATCCGGTGGCGACCATTGGGTCACGCTTTCATTATCTGCTACCGAATGGTTCACAGGGCAGCGGCATACCCGCTATTCTGCCACAGTTCGCCCTGCCCTGGACGCAGAGCGGCGGTCACGGGTTGAGCATGGACCTGATTTTGGCGCTGCTGCCCGCGGCTTTCTCCATGGCGATGCTGGGGGCCATTGAATCCCTGCTTTGCGCTGTGGTGCTTGACGGTATGACGGGCAAAAAGCACCATTCTAACAATGAGCTGATCGGTCAGGGTATTGGCAATATCATCACGCCGTTCTTCGGCGGGATCACCGCTACAGCGGCGATTGCCCGTTCTGCGGCTAACGTGCGCGCCGGAGCGACGTCGCCGGTCTCCGCCATTATTCATTC
This sequence comes from Enterobacterales bacterium, assembly GCA_003864575.1. Taxonomy (GTDB): domain Bacteria; phylum Pseudomonadota; class Gammaproteobacteria; order Enterobacterales; family Enterobacteriaceae; genus Ewingella. Next base: position 13,577 of record BHES01000084.1, on the reverse strand, counting down.
CCTGTTGGTTATTCTGGCGCTGCTGGTGCTGGCGCCGTGGCTTTCATGGCTGCCGCTGGCCGCGATGGCCGCACTGCTGCTGATGGTGGCGTGGAATATGAGTGAAGCGCACAAAGTCATTCACCTCCTGCGACGTGCGCCGAAGGATGACATTCTGGTGATGCTGACCTGTATGAGCCTCACAGTGCTGTTCGACATGGTGATCGCCATTACCGCCGGGATTGTTATGGCTTCGTTGCTGTTTATGCGTCGTATCGCGAAAATGACCCGCCTGACCGATGTACCGGGTGAATACGGTGCTGATGAGTGCGTTTTACGCGTCAATGGTCCGCTATTTTTTGCCGCTGCCGAGCGCATTTTCTCGCAATTAGTGGTTCGTAGCGGCAGTGCAAAGCGCATCATTCTGATTTGGGACAGAGTTGCGTTGCTCGATGCCGGTGGCCTGAGCGCACTGCAAAATTACATTGAAGCGTTACCCGAGGGTGTGGAACTGGTGATCACTGATATCCCTTTCCAGCCCCTGAAGACGCTGGCCCGTGCGGGCGTGCAGCCCATTGCTGGCCGACTTAGCTTCTACGGCTCACTGGCAGAATCTCTCATGGATCCTTTGCCACGTTGAACCCTGTGATGAAACGTTGAAAAGAAAAAGGCGACCTGTAAGGGTCGCCTTTCTGCTTTGTGCACGGATAACTATATCAGGCACAATCGCTTATTTGCTGGTATCCAGCGCCGGGAAATTTTTGACCAGATCGTCTATGGCTTTCATCTGTACCAGGAAAGGTTCCAGTTTCGCCAGCGGTAAGGCGGATGGACCGTCACATTTTGCATGTTCAGGATCTTCATGCGCTTCGATAAACAGACCGGCAAGACCGACGGCCATACCAGCACGCGCCAACTCAGCCACCTGGGCACGACGACCGCCGGAAGCGGCACCAAACGGGTCGCGGGTTTGCAAGGCGTGAGTCACATCGAAGATCACCGGATGACCGCCAGTGGCGTTAATCATCACGTTGATGCCCAGCATGTCGACTACCAGATTGTCATAACCGAAGTTGCTGCCGCGATCGCACAAAATAACCTGATCGTTGCCGCCTTCTTTGAATTTATCCACGATATTGCCCATCTGACCTGGGCTCACGAACTGTGGTTTTTTTACGTTAATAACAGCGCCGGTTTTGGCCATCGCTTCAACCAGGTCGGTCTGGCGGGCCAGGAACGCAGGCAACTGAATCACGTCAACGACTTCTGAAACAGGCTGTGCCTGCCAGGATTCATGCACGTCGGTGATGATTTTCACGCCGAAAGCCTTTTTCAGCTCCTGGAAAATCTTCATGCCTTCGTCAAGACCTGGCCCACGGTAAGAGTGGATGGACGAGCGGTTGGCTTTATCAAAAGACGCTTTGAACACATAAGGGATGCCCAATTTTTGCGTGACGGTAAAGTAATGCTCACAAACACGCATTGCCATATCGCGTGATTCCAGCACGTTCATACCACCGAACAACACAAACGGCAGGTCGTTGGCGACGTTAATATCCTTAATGCTAACCACTTTCTGTTTCATGCTTTGGCCTTATAAATAGTAATCAGGTACGGTAATACAGGTAATTCGCTGTATTTAAACGCTAATCTGGTCATTGATTTCTGAAAATTCGTTGCAGATTGTAACTCAGTGCAGCGTCACTTGCTTGTGTTCAATGGCATGGATCTGCATTTTGATCACTTCGGAAATCGGATCCTCCGGGCACTGCTCAACAAAGTAATTTAAATCAGAAATCGCCACGTGGTTGCAGTCCAACTGGGCATAAATCAAACCACGATCGCGAATTTCATAAGGGTCATCGGGGTCAAACTCCAGCACGGTCTGGCTGGCACGCAACGCCAGCTCCATCTGTTTCTCTTCCATCAGTGCCGCTTTGAGCGTATCGAGCATTTTACGCACGATAACGGTGTGCTCTGCTTCCTCGAGATCATCGTCCTCGATTTCCGCGCTGACACCCAGATTGCCCTTCAGCCATACGTGCAGAATGTGTTCACTCAGCGTATCACCGTTGATCGGGTTCACCAGCCACATCTCTTCATCGAGCCAGTCAGCACGGAGGATCAGTTGAGTGGGGAAAATAACCGGCATCAGGGGTAAATTAAGTTCGTGGGCGATATGCAGGAAAATAATCCCCAGTGAAACCGGGGTTCCCTGACGTGATGCCAGCACTTTGTCCAGCCAGATGGCATCCGACAGCCGATAAACGCCGCCCGCACCGCCGAATCCCCAGGTGCGGTAAAACAACTTAATTAATACTTCAAGTTGCTGATCCTGGTTGAGATCTTGCGGCACCACTTGGCGCGCCTCATCAACCAGCGACTGTAGCTGACGACGGACATCTTCGGCTTTAAAATCAAAGCGAACCGCCTCTGTCACCAGGATCACCCCAGCGCTCAACGGCGAGGTGTTAAATTCAAAATCAGCAATGGCACTCATAGTTATCCCATCAGCAGCGGTATTTTGGTCATGGCAAGCTTCACGATCAAATACAAGCATCCCAGTGCCAGAAGAAAGGCAATCCAGCGCGTCTTCTGACTGCGCGGGCGTTTACTCAAGGCAACAAACCCCAGGAGGATGTAGATGAAAACGCCAAAAAGTTTTTCGGTCAGCCAGGTTCCCTGTGGGCTGAACGGATAGAAGTGGGTAATAAAAATCAGCGCAACACCGCTCAACAATAATAGCGTGTCGACGGCGTGAGGCATAATCTTCACCCACCGCTTTTGCAGCATAGCAGAACCCACCCATTTCCAGAAAAAACGCAACACGAACAATATAATGCTCAGCGTTATCGTGACCAGATGGAGATTCTTGACCCAAATATATGACGACATATCCGGCTTCCTTGTTATTAAAAAAAATGGCCTGATAACAGGCCAGTCACTGCGTTATTATTTATTGAGTGACTCTGTGTCCCACTGCCCCAGCGTGACCCGATCGTTGCCACCATAATCCTTCACGGTAGAAATCTCACAGTATCCCGCCTGAGCGAATAACCCTTGAACGTCTTGTGCCTGCTGCCAGCCATGCTCCAGCAGCAGCCAGCCGCCCTGCTCAAGATACGCCGTTGCCGACAGAATAATATGCGCCAGATCGGCAAGACCGGCATTTTCAGCCACCAGCGCGCTGGCGGGTTCAAAACGCACATCACCTTGCGCAAGATGAGGATCGGCGGCATCAATATAAGGAGGATTACTGGCGATAAGCGCAAAACGCTGAGCGAGAACCGGCGTAAACCAACTGCCTTGCAGGAATTGGGCATTGGGGATCGCCAGTTTTTGCGCATTATGCTGAGCCAGTTTTACGGCGTCGGGGTGCAGGTCGATACCGGTGATGTCGCAATCTGGCCGTTCGCTGGCGATTGCCAGTGCAATAGCCCCGGTGCCGGTACCGAGATCCAGCACGCTGACCGGCGTGGCGGGCAGGCGCAATAGGGCCTGTTCAACCAGACATTCGGTATCCGGACGGGGGATCAATGTCGCAGGGGAAACGCTCAGGGGCAGCGACCAGAATTCGCGTTCACCCACCAGATACGCAACGGGTTCGCCCCGCTCACGCCGCGCCAGCAGGGTTTCAAGCTGTTCTGTCTGACTGGTCGTCAGCGACGTTTCACCGAAGGCCATAATGAAGGTGCGCGCTTTACCGGTGACAAAACCCAGTAAAATTTCCGCGTCCCGCTTAGGGCTTTCGCCCGCAGCCAGACGCGTAGTGGCATCAGCAAGCCAGTGCTGGAAATCCATTAATCCTGCTCGGACAACGCAGCAAGCTGGTCGGCCTGATATTCCTGCACAATAGGCTGGATAAGCATGTCCAGCTTGCCTTCCATCACTTCATCCAGACGGTAAATTGTCAGGTTGATGCGGTGATCGGTCACGCGGCCCTGCGGGAAATTATACGTGCGATTACGATCTGAACGATCGCCGCTGCCCAGCAGATTACGGCGCGTTGATGCCTCCACCGCGTGACGTTTTGCCATTTCGGCTGCACGGATACGCGCCCCAAGCACTGACATCGCTTTGGCTTTGTTCTTGTGCTGCGAACGCTCATCCTGACACTCAACCACGATTCCGGTCGGCAAGTGGGTAATACGAATGGCGGAGTCGGTGGTGTTAACGTGCTGGCCGCCTGCGCCCGATGAACGGAAGGTGTCAATTTTCAAATCACCGGCGTTGATCTCAGGCATTTCGGCTTCCGGCACCTCTGGCATCACGGCCACGGTGCAGGCAGAAGTATGAATACGGCCCTGAGATTCGGTTTCCGGTACACGCTGAACGCGGTGACCACCGGATTCAAACTTGAACTGACCGTAGACGCCATCACCCGTGACTTTGGCGATCACTTCTTTATAACCACCATGTTCACCTTCGTTGGCGCTAATGATCTCTACGCGCCAGCGGCGGGTTTCAGCATAACGGCTGTACATGCGGAACAGGTCACCGGCAAAAATGGCCGCTTCGTCACCGCCGGTTCCGGCACGGACTTCAAGGAAACAACCGCGTTCGTCATCCGGGTCTTTCGGTAACAACAGTAACTGAAGTTGCTGTTCCAGCTCTTCCAGTTTGGCTTTGCAGCTTTTGATTTCGTCCTGTGCCATTTCCCGCATCTCAGGATCATCGAGCATCTCTTCGGCGGCGGCTAAATCATCCTGCGCCTGACGCCAGCTCAAAAAACATTCAGAGACATCGGTCAGCTGTGCGTATTCGCGGGAAAGGTTGCGGAATTTGTCCTGATCGGTGATGACGGCAGCATCGCCGAGCATCGCCTGTACTTCTTCATGGCGCTCTTGTAACACTTCCAGTTTGGCAACAATAGAAGGCTTCATGCGTGGTGTTTAACCCTGTGAGAAAAGAGAACTATTGCTGATCCAGCCCGAGGCTGTCGCGTAAAATTTGCAAGCGTTCGACATCACCATCGCTGGCGGCCTGTTGCAAAGAGCGGGTGGGAGCGTGAATAAGACGGTTCGTTAATTTATGTGCTAATTCATGGATAACTGCGGTGACATCGGCGCCCTGCGCAATGGCCGCCAGCGCTTTGGCTTCGGCCTCGGCACGGACAAGATCGGCACGGGAGCGGTAATCACGAATAATTTCCACCGCGCCCTGCGAACGCAGCCACGCCATGAAATTAGAGCTTTCTTGCTCAACGATGGATTCCGCCTGAATTGCGGCGGCTTTACGCTGAGCCAGATTATTTTGAATAATGCTGTGCAGATCATCAACGCTATAAAGGTAGGCGTTGGCGAGTTTGCCGACTTCGGGCTCAATATCACGTGGAACGGCGATATCCACCATCAGCATCGGCTGGTTACGCCGGGATTTCAGCGCCCTTTCCACCATACCTTTACCGATGATAGGCAACGGGCTGGCAGTGGAACTGATAATAATATCGGCTTCCGCCAGGCGGGAATCGATATCCTGTAGCGTGATCACTTCCGCGCCAACTTCATCGGCCAGCACTTGCGCACGTTCACGGGTACGGTTAGCAATCATCATATGGCGAACTTTATGTTCGCGCAGATGACGCGCCACCAGCTCAATGGTTTCACCGGCCCCAACCAGCAACACGCTGACGTCAGAGAGGGATTCAAAGATTTGGCGTGCCAACGTGCAGGCGGCAAACGCCACAGACACGGCGCTGGCACCAATATCGGTTTCAGTACGCACCCGTTTGGCGACGGAGAAAGATTTTTGGAATAAGCGCTCAAGTTCACCGGAAACAGCCTGCCCATGCTGTGATTCTGCAAAGGCTTTTTTAACCTGACCGAGAATTTGCGGCTCGCCGAGTACCAGCGAATCAAGACCACTCGCCACACGCATTAGATGGCTGACGGCGGCGTTATCCTGATGCCAGTAAAGGCTTTTTTTGACTTCTTCAACGCTAAGTTTGTGATAATCACACAGCCAGTTCACCAGCTGTTCCTGAAGATTTTCCTGTTGTTCCACGCTGAGGTAGAGCTCAGTCCGGTTACAGGTGGACAACACGACACCGCCCTGCACCAGCGGTTGCTGGAGCAGACTGGATAGCGCCTGTTCAATGGTCTCGGGCGAAAAAGTTACCCGTTCACGCAAAGAAATCGGTGCGGTTTTGTGATTGATACCTAATGCAAGCAGGGTCATAAGGAAGCGATTATCGAGTAATACTTATGTTGGTATGGGTTTACGTCTTGAGGCGCATTCTACAAGATGCGCGGGATCAATAAAAGCTAAGCAGCATTATCCGTTAAATCCTATTACAAATCAGCTTTGCCACTGGCAGGCTTTCTCAAGATGATCACCGCGTATGATGCTTTCTTATTATAGAACAACAGGAAAATGCGCCTGTTTTTTGAAAACGCGCCGCTCGCCAGTGTGATAAACTGGCGGCCGCAGAATTTGCCCAGGCACTGATGCCTCAGCACCCAAGGACTTAATCCGATATGCCAATGCGTAAAGCCAACCTACTTCGCCTTCTTCCTCTTGCCAGCCTGGTCCTTGCCGCCTGTTCGATTAACGCCCCCAAAGGCCCGGCAACCAGCCCGACGTCGCCGCAGTGGCGCGAGCACGAAGCGCAGGTCAAACAGCTGGAGCATTATCAAACTCGTGGTGCTTTCGCCTATATTTCTGACCGGCAGAAAGTTTACGCTCGCTTCTTTTGGCAGCAATACTCTGCGGACAGCTACCGCTTGCTGCTGACCAATCCGCTCGGCAGCACCGAAATGGAACTGAAAGTACAAAGCGGCATCGCCCAGATCACCAACAATCAGGGCAAGAAATATACCAGCGACAATCCTGACGAAATGATCCAGAAATTGACCGGCATGTCGATTCCACTGGCTAACCTGCGCTTGTGGATGCTCGGCCTGCCTGGCGATGAGAGTGATTTCACCCTCGACAGCCAGTATCGTCTGTCAAAAGTTAACTACAGCCAAAACGGCCTGAAGGGCAATGTGGTTTACCAGAGCTACAGCGATGACGTTATTCCTTCCCTGCCAGACCGTCTGGAACTGACTCAGGGCGATCAGCGCATCAAATTGAAAATGGACAGCTGGACCTTAAACTGAGATGACGCAATCGTGGCCATCTCCGGCTAAACTCAATTTATTCCTCTATATCACCGGACAGCGCGCCGACGGCTACCATGAGCTGCAAACACTGTTTCAGTTTGTCGACTACGGAGACAGCCTCGGTTTTACGCCGCGCACCGATGGTCGGATTGTCCTTACGACGCCGGTTCCCGACGTTGCTGATGAAGACAATCTGGTGGTGCGCGCTGCGCGCCTGTTGCAGTCTCACACCGCCACTGAGTTGGGCGCTGACATTGCGCTGACCAAACGCATCCCGATGGGCGGTGGTCTTGGCGGCGGTTCCTCCAATGCTGCCACCGTGCTAATCGCACTCAACATGCTGTGGAATTGCGGTCTGAGTGACGAACAGCTGGCTAAGTTGGGCGTGATACTGGGTGCCGATGTGCCTGTTTTTGTCATGGGTCATGCCGCGTTTGCCGAAGGTATTGGCGAAGTGCTGCAACGCGTCGAACCAGAGGAAAAATGGTATCTGGTGGCGCATCCGGGAATTCATATTCCGACCCCGGCCATTTTTGGTGATCCAGACTTGATCCGTAACACGCCAAAACGTCCGATTAATGTGCTTTTAAGCACAGCCTGGACAAATGATTGCCAACCGATTGCGAGAAAACGATTTTGCGAGGTTGAACAGCTTGTTTCTTGGCTGTTAGAATACGCGCCGTCACGTATGACTGGCACGGGTGCTTGTGTGTTTGCCGAATTCAACTCAGAGCATGAAGCCCGTGAAGTCTTGCGTCAGGTTCCTGCGTGGATTTCGGGTTTTGTGGCGAAAGGCGTTAACGTCTCTCCCCTTCACTCTTATCGCGCAGAACTGTTGAGAGCCGCAGGCAAAGCGTAGAGCAATCACAGTCCCGTTATCTGTGTCTGTTCTTTGCCAGCCTCTCAGTAGGCAACAGAGTTCTTTTTGCAGTAATGTTTTGATCTACCGTAGTATTTTTTCTCGTAAGCATAATGCTGTGGCACCGCTCACCGCCCGGTGGTGTCATAAGCCGATGTCTTCCCTGGACGCAAGCCTGAGGTTCTTCTCGTGCCTGATATGAAGCTTTTTGCTGGTAACGCCACCCCGGAACTAGCACAACGTATTGCCAACCGTTTATACACCAGCCTTGGTGACGCCGCCGTCAGTCGTTTCAGCGACGGTGAAGTAAGTGTGCAAATCAACGAAAATGTACGTGGCGGAGATATTTTCATTATCCAATCCACCTGCGCGCCTACTAACGATAACCTGATGGAACTGGTCGTAATGGTTGATGCCTTACGCCGCGCTTCCGCCGGCCGTATTACCGCCGTCATCCCTTATTTCGGTTATGCACGTCAGGATCGCCGGGTGCGTTCAGCCCGTGTGCCAATTACTGCCAAAGTGGTTGCTGATTTCCTCTCCAGCGTGGGTGTTGACCGCGTTCTTACCGTAGATTTACACGCCGAACAGATCCAGGGCTTCTTCGACGTACCGGTTGATAACGTATTCGGAAGTCCAATCCTGCTGGAAGATATGCTGCAACAAAATCTGGAAAATCCAATCGTCGTTTCCCCAGATATTGGCGGCGTTGTTCGTGCCCGCGCCGTGGCTAAACTGCTCAATGACACCGATATGGCTATCATCGATAAACGTCGCCCTCGCGCCAACGTTTCTCAGGTAATGCACATTATTGGTGATGTGGCTGGCCGCGACTGTGTACTGGTTGATGACATGATTGATACCGGTGGTACGCTGTGTAAAGCGGCTGAAGCACTGAAAGAGCGCGGTGCGAAACGTGTATTTGCTTACGCGACTCACCCAATCTTCTCTGGCAACGCTGTTGAAAACATCCGAAACTCCGTGATCGACGAAGTGATTGTTTGCGATACCATCCCGCTGTCTGCGGAAATTCGCGCGCTGAAAAAAGTCCGTACCCTGACCCTGTCAGGTATGCTGGCCGAGGCAATTCGCCGTATCAGCAATGAAGAATCTATTTCTGCCATGTTCGAACATTAATTATTTCCCCTTCCTCTCATGGAAGGGAAAACTATTTATCTGTTTAAACATCGTGCATAAAAAAACCCGTTATGGCCTTGGCGATAACGGGTTTTTCTTTTATTAGAAAACTGTTTTAAGCGTGATCTAATAGGGAGTCATTAAGGATGGCGATGGCTTTTACGGCAGCGGGCATCGTAATGACGAACCCAGAAGTAACGATCAGCAACACGCTCACGTCCGCCGATTCTGGCACCTGCCAGCCAAAGGATCGCGCCAAGGAAAATACTGGCGACGGCACCGTGGGCCAGAAACTGCGGTAAATTCATACTAGGCAGTTGATTAAGAATGGAGTATCCGACTCCGCCGACCATAGTGACGAGACCAAGCCCCATCAGCACGTTGCCTAATACTGCTGCGGTTTTACGTTTCATATGTCACCTCCTGTAATCCATCAATTAAACAGCCATACTTATCTGCTTTTCCTGACTAAAGTGTAGTCTGCGACCGCATTAAACTTTGCGGCAACGATCACAGTCGTGAAACATCAAATGACAAATCTTTACGTTATCCGGCCATTTAGCTTTGAAGGGTGAATAATAGGCATCAAAGATTATTCACCCTTCAAAGTAATAAACGCTAATTGCTGTACACAGGTTTGGCACAGCGGGGCTGCGCAGGTAAACTAGCGCCCTGATCGTCACCTCATGAAGAAGCGAAACCAACGTGAGCAGCATTAAATTAATAGTGGGTCTGGCCAATCCCGGTGCGGAATACGCCCAAACACGACATAACGCCGGTGCTTGGTACGTGGATCTCCTCGCCCGTCAGCACAATCAGCAGTTGAAAGAAGAAAGTAAGTTTTACGGCTATACCGCGCGCCTGTCGTTGTCCGGCCAGGATGTCCGCCTGCTGGTGCCAACCACCTTCATGAATCTCAGCGGCAAAGCCGTGCTGGCGATGGCTAACTTTTATCGCATTGAGCCTGATGAAATTCTGGTCGCCCACGATGAGCTAGACATTCCGCCGGGAGTGGCAAAAATTAAGCTGGGTGGCGGCAATGGCGGCCATAACGGTCTGAAAGATATTCAGAGTAAGCTGGGCAATAATCCTAACTTTTACCGTTTACGCATTGGTATCGGCCATCCGGGAGATAAAAGTAAAGTGGTGGGATTTGTGCTCGGTAAGCCACCGGCCAGCGAACAGAAACTGATTGACGATGCGATTGACGAGTCACTGCGTTGCACCGAGATGTTGATGAAAGAGGGGCTGGAGAAAACCGTTCAGCGTCTGCACAGCTTTAAGGCGCAGGCGTAAATCTGCAGTGAAAAGGAGTTCGTTCAGCCGAACTCCTTTCTATTCTCCGTAAATCAGAATGACTCTTCCGCCACGTAATATTCAGGGTCATCCAGCTCATGACTGCAAAATGGTCCGGCTTTCTTCAGTAAACTCACGCAGTCACTGCTTAAATGGCGCAGCCGAATTGTTTTTCCGGCCTCCAGATAGCGCGTCGTCAGTTTATCAATCGCCTCCACCCCACTTGAATCCATTACCCGCGTACCGGCAAAATCCAGCACCACATTCTGCGGGTCATTCTGCGGTTCGAACAGTTCAGCAAAGGCAGCAGCTGAGCCAAAGAACAGCGGCCCATCGAGCTTATAGACAGTCAGTTCGCCTTTGGTTTTATGTTCGCGAATGCGAATACGCGCCTGTTGCCAGGCAAACACCAGTGCAGAAATGATCACACCGCTTATTACTGCAACGGCAAGATCGGTAAAGATGGTGATCAGCGTGACGATCACCATCACCAATGCATCGGCTCTGGGCATACGGCGTAAACGTCGCAGGGAACTCCACTCAAAGGTGTTGTAGCACACCACCAGCATAATTCCTGCCAGCGCCGCGACCGGTAACAGTCCGATGTAGCCGAACAGGCTGACGACAAACAGAATCAGTAAAATCGCCCCCACAATGCCAGAGATCCGCCCGCGTCCACCGGACGTAAAATTAATGATCGACTGACCAATCATCGCGCACCCGGCAAAACAGCCGAACAGTCCGCAGATCGTATTACCGGCACCCTGCGCAATACTTTCACGATTACCGTTACCTTTATGGCCGCCCATCTCATCAAGCACCGTCATGGTCAGCAGGGATTCGATCAGCCCAACTAACGCGATCACTACCGCGTACGGCAGCACAACTTTGATCATCTCAAGATTGAACGGTACCACCGGTAAACTGAAATGCGGTAAGGCCCCCGAAATATCCGCCAGGTCCCCTACCCGCAACGTAGGCAGATTAAAACCAATCGCTACCGCCGACACCACAATTAGCGCAGCCAGTGAAGCTGGAATGACACGAGTCAGTTTTGGGAACAACACCACCACCAAAATAGCCAGCAGCACCAGCGCGTACATCAGCGGTCCCTGCCCGGTGATCATATGTAGCTGAGCGAGCATAATGACAATCGCCAGCCCGTTAACAAAGCCGTGAACGGCTGGCAGCGGCACCAGACGAATGAATTTCCCCAACCGGAACACGCCAATCAGTATCTGAATCCCTCCGGCAAAAATCGTCGCCCACAGCACATAACCCATACCGTGCTGCGCGGCCAGACTCATCAACACCACCACGATAGAGCCCGCCGCCCCTGACACCATTCCCGGCTTGCCGCCAAACAGCGCGGTGACCAGCCCGATGATAAACGCCGTGTGCAGCCCGACAATCGGTGACAGTCCAGCAACCAGTGAGAACCCGACTGCTTCAGGGATCATCGACACCGCCACCACAAATCCTGCCAGCGTTTCGTTCTTCACTTCTGCCATCTTCAGGCCACGCAGGCTAAACATAAAACATCCGGTTTATTTCCAGTCAGTTAAATAATTGTGACAAGTATCTAAAAATGGGCGAAGTGAGGCAAGGATTGATTCCACGTAGAAGCAGCCTGAAGGATGACGGGTATTCGAGAAAAAGTGCTATTGCGTGTATAATGCGGCCTGATACGGTCATTACATCGCGCAATTAACGTTAATTGCTTGATTATTAAGATATTAAGGTGAGAACAACATGGGATTCAAATGCGGTATCGTGGGCCTGCCGAACGTCGGTAAATCTACTCTGTTCAATGCGCTGACCAAAGCGGGTATCGAAGCAGCTAACTTCCCGTTCTGTACCATCGAACCCAACACCGGCGTGGTGCCGATGCCTGATTCACGCCTCGACCAGCTGGCTGCCATTGTAAAACCGCAGCGTATTCTGCCGACAACCATGGAATTCGTGGATATCGCGGGCCTGGTAAAAGGCGCGTCTAAAGGTGAAGGCCTGGGTAACCAGTTCCTGACCAACATCCGTGAAACCGAAGCAATCGGCCACGTGGTGCGTTGTTTCGAAAACGACAACATTATCCACGTTAACAACAAAGTTGACCCGGCTGACGACATTGACGTTATCAATACCGAACTGGCCCTGTCTGACCTCGATACCTGCGAACGCGCTATTCACCGCGTACAGAAACGTGCCAAAGGCGGCGACAAAGATGCTAAAGCCGAACTGGCTGCGCTGGAAAAATGTCTGCCACAACTTTCCGAAGCCGGCATGTTGCGCGCCCTTGATCTGACAGACGAAGACAAAGCGGCCATCCGCTACCTGAGCTTCCTGACCCTGAAGCCAACCATGTACATCGCTAACGTCAACGAAGACGGTTATGAAAATAACCCATACCTCGATGTTGTGCGTAAAATTGCCGAAGCTGAAGGTTCTGTTGTGGTTGCCGTATGTGCCGCCGTTGAGTCTGATATTGCTGAACTCGAAGATGAAGACCGCGCAGAATTCATGGCCGAAATGGGTCTGGAAGAGCCGGGCCTTAACCGCGTGATCCGCGCCGGTTATGAGCTGCTGAACCTGCAAACTTACTTCACCGCTGGCGTGAAAGAAGTCCGTGCATGGACCATTCCTGTTGGCGCAACCGCCCCGCAGGCAGCCGGTAAAATCCACACCGACTTCGAAAAAGGTTTCATCCGCGCACAAACTATCGCCTTTGACGACTTCATCACCTACAAAGGTGAACAAGGCGCAAAAGAAGCCGGCAAAATGCGTTCAGAAGGTAAAGATTACATCGTTAAAGATGGCGACGTGATGAACTTCCTGTTCAACGTCTAAATAAAATTTGTCGTCTCATGAGTTCTCACTGAATCTCATGAAGACTAATAAACCCAATAAAATCCACGCACTTGCGTGGATTTTTTATTTCATAACATCTCACAAAGTCTCATTACAGCGCAGTCGAAAATGGTTAGATAAAATCCGCAAAGTCAACGATGCATCCAAAATTTATGTTATTAGCCAATAAATTTCAGGCCACTATATTTTCTGTCCATCGCATCAACTTATTTAAGGAAATGACGTCCAACACATTTGATAATAATAAGTGCCCATTATTACCCATTGAAAACCAAGACTCAGCAATAGACCCGCTTCATTGCAAGTCCATTCACTTTATTCTGAATTCTGCGTTAAAG
>BHES01000083.1 GCA_003864575.1 Enterobacterales bacterium | reverse complement strand
CCTTGTTGTAGGCTGTCCAGTTGGTGATTTTGAACTTTTGTTTTGCCACGAGAGACCACGATGTCATCAGGAAGATAGAGTTTTGATTTTGATCACAGACAAAAGTTCGATTTATTCAACAAAGCCGGGTGAGAGCCGATTTCAACCCCATTTTATCAACCTTCACTCATGATGTTACGGAATTTAAAGTATAACGTAACGTAATGAATAGCAGTCATTAATTAAACTGCTCCGGCGGGTTAAAAATGGGCGAAGGGAAAAAGCAAAAAAAAACGCCATCCGGAGATGACGTTTTTTTATTCGCTTGGCTTAGGACAACAAGAGTGCATGTTTTAACTAGCTATGTTCACCGCTGGCTAAAACACGTCTTGCTTCACGGAATCGGGTATTCCAGTAAGTCTCGTTCAGATTTGAAATCATCACACCGCTGCTGGTGGAAGCATGAACAAATTGATCGTTACCTAAATAAATACCTACGTGGCGACCCGTAGAGCCTGCACGGAACAGAACCAGATCACCGGCACGTAATTTAGTGCGCTGGATTTTTCTGCCCTTTTCTTCCTGTTCATACGTTGAACGAGGCAAGCCCATACCGAATTGTTCGCGGAATGTTACCTGAACGAAGGCTGAGCAATCGATACCACGCTTGCTGTCACCACCTAACCGATAACGAACGCCTTTCCAGTCAGCATATTGATCCATAATCTTGGATTTTACGTTGACGCTGCGAACCATTGCTTCGAATTCATCCTGAGAGGCTTGCAGTAGAAGACCATCTTTGTCATTTACTGCACGCATATCAGTTTGCGCGTTTTCTGTGTTCGAAGAATGTGTACCACTACACGCAGTGAGAATAATTGCTGCGCCAATCGCGGGAATTATCCGCGTGATATATCTCATAAACGGTTGAAACTTGACCATTATTGTTGTTATCCCTTGATGTCCTTAACGATTAAATCGTTATAAATTGCCAAACGAAGCGAGACTACCTGCCGTGCACAGAGGCGGCAAACGCCTGGTCAGGGAAATGTGCGTTAGCGCACACTTTTTCTGGAATCAAGCCGTTTATGCCACATTTCTATGCAAACGCATTGGAGATTACCGTAATGAAATGGGGATTGCGAGAGGTATCGTGGGATTTTTTATATGAAATTGTGATGTAAAGTGATGTTAGCGTTAATGTAATAAACAATGAGGGTTAATTGTACGCCTTTGGTGTCAAACCGCCTGAAAACGGGCCTTTCAGACAATTATTTGCAAATGTTTAACCATAAATTATCTATAAGAATTGCCCGATACTGCGCAAAAAACAGTTCGGGCCATAATATTTAGATATGGATGTTAAAAATAATCACTTTCTATAAATGACTCAGTGACGACGTAATTGTGGCAAATGGCGATCAAGCCAGTTGACGAGTGCATCACTTGCCGGTGTCATCAGCCACCAACTGGCACCAACCAGAACCACAGACAAAGAGCCGACGGCAACATCGGTAAACCAGTGCGCCCCAATCATGATGCGGGGTAACGAAAATATCATCGTGATCGCAATGGCTACCGCAAAAGCACATTTTCCCAGATAACGCAGCATGAAGCAGCTAAAGACAATCAGCATCATTCCATGATCGCCGGGGAAGCTGTCGCCCGAAGCATCTTTAGTCGGAATACCAATAAGCTGACTGACGCGGTTTACGCCTGGAAAACTGAGGGAAGGACTCTTGTGGCTGACAGGAAGTAGGTGTCCTAACTGGTTAAGCACAACGGCGGTTAGCAGCATCACAAAACCAATAATAATCATCCGGCGGCGTTCGGCGATATCACGCCTTATATAGAAAGATAAATAGAGCAACCCCATTGCCAGCAGCGAGATGCCGTCAAACGCACGGTTGTTGGTGATAGCCACAACGTGCAGGTAGGTCTCGTTGGTTGCCAGATGCCGATTGAAGTAGAAGAAAATAGAAGAATCTATCGGGGACCAGAAGCCGTGGTTAGTGGGCAGGTAATACGACAGAAAAAGCGCAATGCCCAAAATGTTGAGCAGCAAAATTGCGGGGAGATGACGACGCCACATAAATAGAAACCTGTTATTTAGCGAATGTTAAGTATTGTTGAGGGGCGATACGTTAAGCCGCCTAACCTAAACGAATCTTCAACAAAGAGGATTGCAGTGCGTTCCATTGGGCTTCATCGCGGGTAATAAGCTCAATCCGGCTGTCCAGCGGAGCGACAGGCCGCGTTTCAATGCGCAGGTCCTGACCTTGTCGATTAACCAGCAAGGTTCCTTCTTTTATACGCATCACGCCTTTCACGCGGTCAACGGGCGCCAGACGTGCCCAGTCGAGCAGCGCCACGGTGTCGAATACCGTTTCGGCATCGAAAATCCAACCGCAGCTTGAATAACCGCCAGCTTGATTAAGCGCCCGTTGCCAGCGCTGATTGCCCGGCAGACTTAATGCGGCCAGTCCGCGGGGTGAGGCGTGGGCATGATGATGCGCGCCATCGGGCAGTGGCGCTAAATTCAGCCGCGGGCGGTCGAGCAGGGCGATATCCACGCGACCGTTTGAGGTGATAACCACTTCCCGACCCGCCGCCCACTGGTGTTGCCATGCTGCCAGCGCCTGATGGTCCAGTTCTGAATAGGCGTCAGACTTATTTGCTACCACCACGTCGGCCGCTGCGAGTTGATCACGGAAATTCTCATTTTCCACGGTGCGTTGATCACTGAGATTACGGGCATCGAGCAAGCATAGCGACGCATGCAGTGTCAGCCAGTTACTGTAAACCTCAGAAGATAATAAAGAGAGAATTTGCTTCGGATGGCCCAGTCCGGTGGGTTCGATCAGCAGGCGGTCAGGTTTGGCCTGTTGCAATAACATGTTCAGGCCAACCTGCATGGGCAACCCATTCACGCAGCACATACAGCCGCCGGGTATCTCTTTGAGCACGGCGCCGCTATCTGCCAGCAGTGCGCCATCAATACCCACCTCACCGAATTCATTAACCAGTACAGCCCACTTTTCACCTTCTGGTTTTTGCGACAACAGGTGGCGAATGGTGGTGGTTTTGCCGCTGCCGAGAAAACCGGTAATGAGGTTGATTTTTGTCATCAAAGACTCCATTTAGTGTGCGCATCTTATCCTGCTGAAATAATTGATCTTTCTCATGCATGCGCGTTAGGGATCGAAAAAGAAGATCAATAAGATGCCGTCAGTACTGAAGAAAATCCACTTTTGTGCCGATTAAACTAAGGTAACCGCACGTAGTGGTTATTTTCACTGAGAAGAGGCTGGTTTTTTTGTATGAAAAATCCTGGTCTTTTAGTGAAGTTATTCTAATGTTAATGATGGGTTAATACTTATAGTGAGGTGACCATGAGCAGATTAGCGATGATCTTGTTTTTTGGACTTTTTACCTCAGGGATGACACAAGCGGCGGCAGGCACTTCAAGCGGTACGATTCACTTCTATGGCGCGATTGTAGAGGACGCATGCAGTATTAACAGCAATCAAAATAATGTAACAACGCATTGTTATCGCGACGGAAAAAACATCGTTCAGACGCAAAGCCTGGCAACGGGCGGTCTGCCGAACTTTACGTTGCCTAAAGCATTAGGGCAGGTCACGACACGGTACGTGAATAATGATCCGCATTTAGCCGTTGTAACCGTCTCCTACAATTAAACTTTAGTCTTAAATGATTAGCATGACTTATCAATGACGCAGGAGATATTCCTGCGTCATTGATGGTCTGACACGTTACTGATATTGGCCTATCCAATGTTGACCCCGCCGACACTTTCCAGCCTCCAAACCTGACCCGCCTCAAAGCCGTGATATACTTTTTTCTCATTTTTCGGGCGTTAAGCTGAGAGATACCGAGCTTAATCTGTCTGACCAATTTCTTCTTTCAGGGCAGCGTGATGCGACTTTATCAGGAAATCGGCGGGAATTTACGCAGCGCAATCGAGGCGGGTGATTACCAGCCAGGCGATCGTCTGCCGCCTGAGCGGGACATCGCTGAAACCTTTTCAGTCAGCCGCAGCGTGGTACGTGAGGCATTGATCATGCTGGAGCTGGAGAAAGTGGTCGAGGTTCGTAAGGGCTCCGGCGTCTATGTGCTTGCCCGCCAGCCCGAAGCGAATGGATTTCGGGGAGACAGCGGTTATGGCCCGTTCGAACTGCTACAAGCCAGGCAACTGCTGGAAAGTGAAGTTGCTGCGTTTGCCGCGATGCAGGCTACTAAAACCGACATCCTGAAAATGCGCGATGCCATCGAACTGGAACGTGGATTCATTGAACGTGGTGAAGCGGATGAAACGGCCGACGAGTTATTTCACACGTTACTGGCTCAGGCATCACAGAACAGCGTGCTGGCTAATATGGTGACGGATTTATGGCAAACCTGTAAACGTAGCCCGATGTGGCGGGGGATTCAGCAGCATGTGGGGAAAAGTGAACACGATCAGCAATGGCTACTGGATCACCAGAAAATCTTACAGGCAGTTTTAAGGCGTGACCCAAAAGCGGCCAAACAGGCCATGTGGCAACATCTGGAAAACGTAAAAATGATGTTGCTGGAGGTTTCTGATGCTGAAGACCCGGCGTTCGATGGGTATCTGTTTTAATCTATACCTGCCGCATTGAATGAATAATTTAAAGGCTGCCAGTGGCAGCCTTTTTGTTTCTCAGCGCGAATAGCAATGTTAACCCACCAGACGGGCGACACTCTTTTTAGCGCCATACGTTTGCAGACTGGCATAAGCCTGTTGAATGGCCTCTACCGCGAGCGCATTTTGTGGCAACTGCTCGCCAAACACTGAATTTACTGCCAACAGAGCGCTGACACGGGCTTCGCCGTCAGCGGTAGCAGCAACAACCTCTGCCAGCTGTTTTGCCATCGGATCTTTGATATCAATGCTTTTACCCGCGTCATCAACTCCACCGACATAACGCATCCATCCCGCCACGCCCAGTGCCAGGCACTCGAATGGGCCACCGTGAGTGAGATGCCAACGTAGGGAATCCAGCATGCGCTGTGGCAGTTTCATGGTGCCGTCCATGGCAATCTGCCAGGTGCGGTGTTTGAGGACGGTATTGCAATAACGGGTTATCAGGCTGTCCGCATAGGCTTTCAGATCAACACCTTCGACACTCAGCGTAGGTGCCTGCTCCTGTAACATCAAACGATGCGCCGCCTGCTTGTAATGAGCATCTTCCATACATTCATCAATGTGCTGATACCCCGCCAGATAGCCGAGATAAGCCAGAAACGAATGGCTGCCGTTAAGCATACGCAGTTTCATTTGTTCGAAGGGGAGGACATCAGCGACCAGCTGCGCACCCACGTCTTCCCATGCCGGGCGTCCGGCGACGAAATTATCTTCCACGACCCATTGAATGAAGGGTTCACAGGCGATACCACAAGGATCAGCAATACCGGCGAGCGCCAGTGCAACGTCCTGCAAGGTGTCCTCTGTCGCTGCCGGAACAATACGATCAACCATGGTACTTGGGAACGTAACGTTATTGCTGATCCAGTCGGCGAGTTCAGGCGAGCGGGCCCGGGCCATACCCAGAATGGCCTTTTTCACGACATGGCCGTTTTCCGGAATATTGTCACATGAGAGCACGGTGAAACCCGGTAAACCCCGTTGATGACGGATGCGCAGTGCCTCGACCAGCACGCCAGGCGCGGTGGCCGGCGGGTGATCACCGATTAAATCCTGTTGGATTTGTGGATGGTTCAGATCCAGCTCACCGCTACCAGGCTCAATACAGTAGCCTTTTTCCGTCACTGTCAGGGACACAATGGCCACCTGAGGTTCAGCCATCTTCTCAATGATGGCTGCCAGCCCATCAACGCTGCCGTGCATTGACTCACGCACTGAACCGACCACAATGGCCTGATTGCCTTCTACGCCTTTCTCCAGCACGGTAAAAAGGTGATCCTGTTGCTGTAAAGCCTGAATCAGACTGGGGTTGCCAAACAGGCTAATTTCACAATATCCCCAGTCACCGCCCAACTGATTAAGTACGCGGTCAGTGAGCAATGCCTGATGGGCCCGGTGAAAAGCCCCGAAGCCAAGGTGTACAATACGGGTTTTCAGCAGACTGCGATCGTACTTCGGTAATTGCACACCGGCAGGCAGGGACTCTGTGGCGATAGTTTTCATGCACTACTCCGTAACGTTATATCCGGCTTACTTCAATTTGCTGATGTGACGTCAGCAGCCTGAGTTGAGCAGGGTATAGAAAAATAGAATTGGTCAGGCCAAAAATGAATTTGTTATGAGTGTTGTGCGACAAGCAGACGGGCTGGCGGCATTTCAGTCATAAAACAGGCTTTTTAGTGTAAAGTCATATGATAGAAATGAAAATTGGTTAGTCCAGATTCGGTTCGCTTTTGTGAGGCAGATCGAAAGAGAGAAGCAACAGACGCGATTTTTGCTAAGGCTTAACGTAAATAACGGCGATAAAAAAGAGCGCCGGAGCGCTCTTGATGAAAACAAGGCAGGCGGCGGAGTTAGTCAGCACGGCCCATATAGCGACGTTCGGCGATATGAATGCGGATTTTGTCACCAGAACTCAGATATTCCGGCACCTGAATACTCAGGCCGGTGCTCATGACCGCAGGTTTGTTGCGTGCGCTGGCGGAAGCGCCTTTAATGCCTGGTGCTGTTTCAACGATTTCCAGATCCACCGTTTGCGGCATTTCGAGCGCCAGCAGTTGGCTGTCCAGTGTCAGCACCTGCATGCCCTGCAAACCTTCTTCAGGAATAAACAGCAGCTCCTCTTCGATCTGGGCTTTGTTGAAGGTGTATGGCGTGAAGTCTTCATCATCCATGAAAATGTATTCATCACCGTCAACATAAGAGAAGTTCACGCGGCGGCGGGTGAGGGTAACGGTATCAAGAATATCGTCACCTTTGAAACGCTCTTCCACTTTCCCACCGGTACGCACGTCGGCGAAGCGCATTTTGTATAAGGTGCTGGCACCGCGCGCGCTTGGGCTTTGAACATCGATGTCTTTTACCAGCAGCAGTTTACCGTCGTAGTTGACGACAAAACCGCGTTTAATCTCGTTAGCACGTGCCATATCAATACCTGTTTATAGGAAGAGAAAATATTTTGCGACACGTTACTCGCGCCGCCGATTTCAGGCAATACTCTGGCACAAAAAGAGTGAGTAAAAGCGTGTCAGGCTGGCGTTTGTTAACGTTTTGCCGTCTCAGGTTGCGCTAGTTGAAAATAAGCGTAGCGAATAAGTTTCAATCAGGGAATATTTCTCTGGTGACAGGTCAGGGCGACTGCTATTGTCGCGCCTCACTAAAGCCTGCCGGAGGCGCTGATGGACTGTCGAACGAATTGTGGGGCCTGCTGCATTGCGCCGTCTATTTCCAGCCCCATTCCCGGGATGCCCAACGGCAAGCCTGCCAATACCCGCTGCGTGCATCTGGCAGACAATTTCCTCTGCAACATCTTCACGTCGCCGTTGCGCCCGAAAGTCTGCGCCAGTTTACAGGCCAGCCGTGAGATGTGTCACAGCCATCGGGATGACGCGCTGATTTATCTGACCCAACTCGAAATCGATACCGCCCCTTAAGCGGCGGCGCTTTCCACTTCAGCCGGTTTTACATCCACGTTCTTCACCCGCCAGATACAAAATACTGACGCGACCACCATCACAAACGCCGCGTAAAATACTGTGTGATAACTCCAGAACTGCGCCACGAGACCTGCCGATGAACCGGCTAAAATCCAGCCTGCACGAGTAGAGTTAGTGAACAGCGTGGTTGCTGCCCCAGCCTGGCCCGGCATTAAATCCTGAAAATAGAGCATGCCAATCCCAGCCAAAATACCGATGAAAATCGCGTTCAGCAGCTGTAAAGCAACCAGCGCTATCGGTCCTGTGATAAATAGCATCCCAGCGTAGAACACCACTCCGGCGATCACCGCCAGACGCATTAGAAAACGTTTCCCCAGCTGTTTCGCCAGATAGCCTGCAATCAGCATCGTTGGGATTTCAAGACCGGCGGCACTGCCCATCAGCACGCCCGCCAGCTTCTCCGGCAGATGCAATTCGTTTACCACGTACAACGGCATGTTGATGAGATAAATACTGTTGGCGGCCCACATCAGCGTACAAGCGATGAACAGCAACAGAGTATCGCGACGGTTACGGCGTGGCGCTTCCAGCGTGGCGGTGGTTTTGATCATCGCTTTCGGCATGGAAGGCAGGAACATCCACACCATGACGCCGCATAGCAGAAACGCCAGCATGGCGGCGGTGTACATGAAGGTAAACCCAAACCCCAGAGAGAGCGCAAAAGCCAGCGGCGGTCCGACGACCCACGCCAGGGAAACCTGTGCGCGCAGGATGGAGCTGAACATCACGGCTTCGCGTCCGGTCTTTTCTGCGTGTTCCCGCGCCAGTGCGAAGAGCTGTGGGTTAGCAGTAGAACCGAAACTCGACAGCAGCACGCCAATAAATAGCAGGATGAAATAATTGCGGTTGAAGGCAAACAGCACGCAGGCCGCAGCGCCCAGCAGGCAGCAATACAAAATGAGCGTTTTGCGATCGCCGCGTTTATCCGACCAGCTTGCCAGCAGCTGGCTGACGAAAATGCCGATCACCGCGCTGCCCGTAAAGAAGATGCCGACCATAAACGGGCTGACATGCACTTCTGACGTCAAAAACAGGCTTAGTGTCGGCGTCTGCAAAGCGCCAGCAATGCCGGTAAGAAAGGCGATGATCAGGAATGCGGACGAGGTGACGTCAGGTAAGCGGCGTGCAGTAGCTGTGGATGTCGACATGATGTGCAATTGAACCAGTCAGTAAAGGAAGGGAATCCGCGCGAATATTACGCTTGTTTAAAAAAAACGAAAACCCGTTTTGATCAGTAAAAAGTAAACAGTGGTGTATTTGCCATACTGATAAATGAAATCGCACATTGTGTTAAAAATAACCGGTCAGGGCCAGCCAGAAGCCAGGGGGAAGAGTGCTTCCCGGGGCCGTTATTTTTGCGTCAGCTTAGGTTCAGCTTTTACGATAAAAAAGGACACAAAACCCGTTTCAAAAAGGCAAACTGTGCGTGGCATCAAAGAAACGCCACGCCATTTCAGGGAATGCTTGATTTAAATATCGCCTGGAATAAGACTGCCTGAAACGTTTCAGCGTTGTCTGATGAGCACCTTAATCCGACGGCGCTCCTTTTTTCTCAATAGAGCTGAAACGATTCAAATTCAGCAGGAGAGGAGAATTATGTTCCAGTTGTCACAGCAAGATATTCATCTCGGTGCGGCCGCCAGCGATAAGCAGGAGGCCATTCGTCAGGTTGCTGCCGCGCTGACTCAGGCTGGCCGTGTTAGCGAAGGCTACGTAGAAGGCATGTTGCAGCGTGAGTTGCAGACATCTACTTATCTCGGTAACGGCATCGCCATTCCACACGGCACCACCGATACCCGCGACCTGGTACTGGATACCGGTGTGCAGGTTTTCCAGTTCCCGCAGGGGATTGAATGGGGTGAAGGCCAGACTGCGTATGTGGTTATCGGTATCGCCGCGCGTTCTGACGAACACCTGAGCCTGTTGCGTCAGCTGACGCACGTTCTGAGTGACGACAGCGTAGCGGAACGCATGGCAAAAACCGACTCAGCCGACGAATTACGTAGTCTGCTGATGGGTGAGAAAAACGCCGCTGAATTCAAATTCGACACGCAGCTGATTGCCGTAGATGTTGCCGCCGATAACCTGATGACGTTACAGGCGCTCAATGCCGGACGTCTTCAGCAAATTGGCGCCGCAGATACCGCCTTTGTCAGCGATGTTATTAGCCGCAAGCCGCTGAATCTGGGACAGGGTATCTGGCTCAGTGACAGCACCGAAGGCAATCTGCAAAGCGCAGCCACCTTCAGCCGCGCGGCAAAGCCTTTCGAACAAGAGGGCGAAGTCGTTGCTGCATTGCTGACAATAGCTGTCGCCGATGACCAGCCGCTGAACGTGCTGAACTACTTAAGTGACCTGCTGATCGCGCAAAAAGCTGAACGTCTGCTGACCGCCGATGCAGTAGGCGTGCTGGCGCTGCTGACCAGTGAAGTGGGCGAAGAAAATAACGAGCTGTCTGCGGAGTTCGTGATCCGTAACGAACATGGCCTGCATGCGCGTCCGGGCACGGCACTGGTCAACGTGATTAAGCAGTTCAACAGTGACATTACTGTGACCAACCTTGATGGCAGCGGTAAACCGGCTAACGGACGCAGCCTGATGAAAGTTGTCGCGCTCGGCGTCAAAAAAGGTCATCGCCTGCGCTTTACTGCCACCGGTGAAGAAGCTGAAGTGGCGCTGAAAACCATCGGTGAAGCCATTGCTGACGGTCTTGGGGAGGGCGTATGAGCCGCAGAGTCGCCACCATCACCTTAAATCCAGCCTACGACCTGGTAGGGTTCTGCCCGGAAATCGAACGCGGTGAAGTCAACCTCGTTCAGACCGCGGGTCTGCATGCAGCCGGTAAAGGCATCAACGTTGCCAAAGTGCTGAAAGATCTTGGTATTGATGTCACCGTCGGGGGTTTCCTCGGCAAAGACAATCAGGACGGTTTTCAGCATTTGTTCAGTGATCTGGGCATTGCTAACCGTTTTCAAGTGGTGTCAGGCCGTACACGTATCAACGTGAAATTGACCGAAAAAGATGGTGAAGTCAGCGACTTCAACTTCTCCGGCTTTAACGTCACGCCGCAGGATTGGGATCGTTTCGTGACAGATTCACTGTCGTGGCTGGGTCAGTTCGACATGGTTGCCGTGTGTGGCAGTCTGCCGGCAGGCGTTGATCCTGACGCATTCACCGACTGGATGACCCGCCTGCGCAGCCAATGCCCGTGCATCATTTTCGACAGCAGCCGTGAAGCACTGGTTGCCGGTCTGAAAGCGGCCCCGTGGTTAGTCAAACCTAACCGTCGCGAGCTGGAAATCTGGGCTGGCCGTAAATTACCGCAATTAAGTGACGTGGTGGAAGCCGCGCATGCGCTACGCGATCAGGGTATCGCGCACGTCGTCATTTCCCTCGGTGCCGAAGGCGCGCTGTGGGTGAACGCGTCAGGAGCCTGGATTGCCAAGCCTCCTGCTTGCGAAGTCGTTAGCACCGTGGGTGCCGGTGACTCGATGGTTGGCGGCCTTATCTACGGCCTGCTGATGCGCGAATCAAGCGAACACACCTTACGACTGGCCACCGCCGTGGCTGCTTTGGCCGTTAGCCAGAGCAATGTGGGTATCACCGATCGTCCGCAGCTTGCGGCGATGATGGCCCGTGTCGATTTGAAACCTTTTAACTGATCGCAGGAGGCAGAATGAAAACGCTGCTGATGATAGACAGTTCGCTCGGACAGGCTCGCAGCCATCTGGCGAAAAATATGCTCGCTGCTGCTGCGGCGAAAGCAGGACACACCCTGGTAGACAGCGCTGCTGATGCGGAACTGGTTGTCGTTGCGGGTGAACAAGTACCGGCAGACACCACGCAGGTGGGTAAAAATATCTACGTGGGTGACGTTGCGCTGGCTATCCGTGAACCGGAAGCTTTCCTGCAACGCGCCGCCGCAGAAGCAAAACCTTATGTAGCTCCTGCTGCGGTTCCGGCGAAAGCCGTGGCTGGCAACGGTCCTAAACGGATTGTGGCTATCACCGCCTGCCCAACTGGCGTTGCGCACACCTTTATGGCGGCCGAAGCTATCGAAACCGAAGCCAAAAAACGCGGCTGGTGGGTGAAGGTTGAAACGCGGGGTTCTGTGGGTGCCGGTAATGCCATCACGCCAGAAGAAGTGGCTCAGGCTGATCTGGTTATCGTGGCTGCTGATATCGAAGTCGATCTGGATAAGTTTTCCGGCAAGCCGATGTATCGCACCTCGACCGGTCTGGCATTGAAAAAGACCCAACAGGAACTGGATAAAGCGCTGGTCGAAGCAGAAATTTTCGAGCCGAAAAAGCAGGGCGCTACGGCCTCCGGCGGCAAGAAGAAAGAAACCGGTGCCGGTCCTTACCGTCACCTGTTGACCGGTGTTTCCTACATGCTACCGATGGTGGTTGCGGGCGGGTTGTGTATCGCGCTCTCCTTTATTTTCGGTATCAAAGCTTTTGAAGTGAAAGGAACGATGGCCGCTGCGCTGATGCAAATCGGTGGGGCATCGGCCTTCGCATTGATGGTGCCCGTGCTGGCCGGTTTTATTGCCTTCTCCATCGCTGACCGTCCGGGCCTGACGCCGGGTCTGATTGGCGGGATGTTGGCTGTCAGCACCGGTGCGGGTTTCCTCGGCGGTATTATTGCCGGTTTCCTGGCAGGTTATGTCGCGAAGTTCATCAGCAACAAACTGCATTTACCGCAAAGTATGGAAGCGCTGAAGCCTATCCTGATCATTCCGCTGGTGGCGAGCCTGATCACCGGTTTAGTCATGATTTATGTGGTCGGTACACCGGTCGCTAAAATCATGGTTGGCCTGACTGACTGGCTGCAATCTTTGGGTACGGCGAATGCGGTTCTGCTGGGCGCAATCCTCGGTGCGATGATGTGTAGCGACATGGGTGGTCCGGTGAACAAAGCGTCTTACGCCTTTGGTGTGGCGCTGCTCAGTTCTTCCGTCTACGGCCCTATGGCAGCCATCATGGCGGCCGGTATGGTGCCACCGTTGGCGATGGGTCTTGCGACCGTGCTGGCGCGTAAGAAATTCGAAGAGAGTGAGCGTGAAGGCGGTAAAGCCGCGATGGTGCTGGGCTTATGCTTCATCACCGAAGGGGCCATCCCGTTTGCTGCACGTGATCCGATGCGTGTTCTGCCGTGCTGTATCGCAGGGGGCGCGCTGACCGGTGCGCTGTCAATGGCGTTCCACGCCCAGTTAATGGCACCGCACGGTGGGTTGTTCGTGCTGTTAATCCCGGGTGCTATCACACCGATTCTGGGTTATCTGGTGGCGATCATCGCCGGTACATTGCTGGCAGGCGTTTCCTACGCATTCCTGAAACGTTCAGACGCTGCGCTGGCCGCCAAGGTTGTGACGCAGTAATTCTGCCGTCTCACACCCACAAAAAAGGGCGCTTCGGCGCCCTTTTTACTGTTTAAGGTCATACTGTTCAACGTCATACTGCTGACGGGGCGATGTTTACGCCGTGGCGTCATCCGACGCTTTCTGTTGTGACTTCAGCCAGGCAATCTCATCCATCCAGATCTCCGGATCTACGGTTTCGAGGATCATCGGAATACCGTCGAAACGCGGATCACGCATCATCCAACTGAACACCGTCTTACCGATATTACCTTGGCCCAGACTGTGATGGCGGTCGACGCGGCTGTTGAATTCACTTTTGGCATCGTTAAGGTGCATACCACGTAGATACTTAAAGCCAACGACATCTTCGAACTGTTTGAAGGTTTTAATGCACTCTTCTTCGGTGCGCAGGTCATACCCGGCCGCAAAAGCATGGCAGGTATCAATACACACGCCTACGCGGCTCTTATCTTCCACACCGTCAATGATTTTCGCCAGATGCTCGAAGCGGAACCCCAAATTGCTGCCCTGACCGGCGGTGTTTTCGATAACGGCCGTCACGCCTGCGGTCTGACTCAGCGCGATATTCAGCGACTCAGAAATTTTCTCCAAACATTTATCTTCATCGATTTGCATCAGATGGCTGCCCGGATGGAAGTTCAGCAGCGACAAGCCGAGCTGTTCACAACGCTGAAGTTCATCGAGAAACGCCTCGCGGGATTTCTCCAGTGCTTCGGTCACCGGATGCCCAAGGTTAATCAGATAGCTGTCGTGCGGCAGGATTTGATTGCTGCTGTAACCATATTTTTCACAGGCCACTTTGAATCTCTCAATCACATCCTCCGGCAGAGGTGCGGCTTTCCACTGGCGCTGATTCTTGGTAAACAGCGCAAACGCCGTCGCTTCCAGTTCATGTGCACGGATAACGGCCTGATCAACCCCGCCTGCTGCGCTGACATGTGCCCCAATAAACTTCATGTTCACTCCTCTGCTGTTCGCCCTATATCCCCGAATGATAGCGTCTTGAGGGCGGGCGCGCAGCAGAGATGTGTTAAAAGCCGCTGACTGGCGCAGGCTTAGCTAAATAAATGCTGCACCAACCCGTTGATTCCCGCGCCGCCGACAATCAACCAGACGAAAAGAATTGCGGCCAGCAGAATCGGTTTCAAACCAGCCTGACGCAGTGCGCTAACGTGCGTGGTCAGGCCCAGCGCGGCCATTGCCATCGCCAGCAGGATGGTGTCCAGCGTGATCAGTGGCGGTATCCAACTATGCGGCAGAATATCCAGTGAATTGATTGCCGCGACCACAATGAACAGTAAAGCAAACCATGGGATCGTGATGTTACGCAGCAGACCGGCATTTTCGGTGTTTTGCGCATTGCCGCGGCTTTTCCAACCGGATAACAGCAGCAGGAACGGTGCCAGCATCATCACGCGGATCATCTTGGCGATCACGGCGGCGCTCTCTGCATCCGGGCTGACGCCCTGACCGGCGGCCACCACCTGCGCCACTTCATGCACCGTTGAGCCGGTGTAAATCCCGAACTGTTCGGCGCTGAAATTCACCCAGTGGTAGTGCAGGTTCATCTGCCACAGCCATGGGTAGAGGAAGATAGCGGCGGTACCAAAAATCACTACGGTGGCGACGGCTACCGTCACTTTCTCAGCTTTGGCGTCCAGTACCGGCTCGGTCGCCATTACGGCTGCTGCGCCACAGATGCTGCTGCCTGCGCCGATGAGCATCGCGGTATCGCTGTCCAGCCCGAACACTTTTTTACCCAGCCAGCAGGCGAGGGCGAAGGTTGAGCAAAGCATCATAGCGTCAATCAGAATACCGGTCGCGCCAACGTCAGCGATTTGCGCGAACGTCAGGCGCAGCCCGTACAGAATAATACCCAGGCGCAGCAGGCGCTGTTTGGCGAGATTCACGCCATCGTGACACAGCGGGCGTATTGCCGGATAAACCGTATTGCCGAGGATCATACCGATGACTATCGCCAGCGTCAGCGCACTGAGCCCCAGATGACTCAACTGCGGGAAGTCACTGAGCCAGATGGAAATGCCGGTCACTACGCCGGTGAGAACTAAACCGTAAGCGTCGTTAAATCCCCACGTTGATCGGCCGCGGGGTTTAAGGCAGGGTGATTTTCCAGGGCAGCAGTGCTTCCCAGTCGATTTCAGCGTCCGGCGATTTCAGCGCTGTAAGCAGCGCGT
>BHES01000082.1 GCA_003864575.1 Enterobacterales bacterium | reverse complement strand
CCTTAATTCATGATCAGCAGCAGGCGTATTATCAGGTGCTGGGCGAGTGCGACCGCGCCAGCGACTGCACGGCGTTCATCGCGTTTATGTTGCAGAATCTGGCAGTGGCATTAAAAGAAGGCATTGGCGCTCCGGCGGAATATGCGGCTCAAACGCCGGTACAAACGCCGGTACAAACGCCGGTAGAAAAGCCGATGAGGCTTTCTGCGACAGGGGCTAAAATTCTCGCGGCGATTGAAACCACACCCTCTATCACTATCAGCCAGTTGGCCGTTGCGCTGGAGATCCACTCCCGCACCATTGAACGTCACATTAAGACGTTACAGAGCCTGGGAAAACTTCAACGCGTTGGGTCCACCAAGGGCGGTGTCTGGCGCGTCCTGTGATAAAATATCCTTAATGATCAATGGCTGTTGATGAGGCACTATGAATACCCCGCTTACCCGCACGACCCGAGAAATGAAAAAACACAATGTGGTGCTGGTGGTCAATGCATTGAAAGCGCTGAATTCTGCCACGAAGGCCGATCTCTCAGCGCAAACCGGGCTGAGTGTCGCCACCTGTGGCACCGTGCTAAATGACCTCTGTTTGACCGGCGAAGTGCTGGCGCTGGCGCTGGATGCTTCAAGCGGCGGGCGTCCGGCCCAGCGTTATGCCTATAACCCGGATTTCTTCTCGGTACTCAGCCTGTATGTTGAAGGGAATAACGCCTCAGCCCGTATCGCGGCGCTGATCACCTCCGCCACCGGCGAGGCGCTCGAACAGCTCGACGCTCCTTTGCAGCCGTTCGCGCTGGAACATTTTTTCGACGCCATTCGCGGTATTGTTTCTCGCTACCCCAACCTGCAAGCGATGGGCATCGGCCTGCCGGGCGTGATCGTTGATGGCGTGGTGGCTTCCTGCGATATCGCCCTGTTTGAGCATCTGCCGCTGGTGCAGATTTTGCAGGAAAAATTCGGGCTGTTTGTGCAAGTCGGTAACGACATGAACTACACGGCCTACGGTTTTTACCGTAGCAACTGTCCGCAGGAAACGGGGCCGGTTGCCTACCTGCTGCAACCGGAAGGGGAATGTACCGGGTGCGGCATGGTGATCAATGGACGTGTATTACAGGGTGCCAGCCATTTTGCCGGCGAGGTGTCACATCTCCCGCTGGCGCAGCTGCCGGGCAGCAAAATGATTGAGCGGCTGGGGGATATTATTGTCACGCTGGTGGCGGTGGTGAATCCGGTGACGGTGGCACTGTCCGGGCCGCAGCTTAACGCGCTGGATCTGGCTGATATCCGCCGTCATTGTCAGAGCCTCATTCCAAAGCAACATTTGCCCGCCCTGATCTACCGCCCGTCTATTGAACAGGATTATCTGCAAGGCATTGCCGAATTGACGCTGGAAAGTTACAGCTTCCATCTCACCTTTGAACTTTGATCCCCCGAGTATTTTTACTTACTGACGCTTGACTTCAATTCCGGCTGCTCGGTATAGTCAGCACTTATTAAAAGACTTTTAATAAGTGCTTCCGGTCTGTCCGGGATGACTATTTCGCCATGGGAACCCTGTTTATGTCACTGAGCCTTACCCACACTCTGACCGACTCCAAAGGCAAGCGCGTCGCGACCCGCGCGATTTTCTTCGTCACCGGCCTGGCCATGGGGCTGTGGGCGGCGCTGGTACCTTACGCACAGTTGCGTACCGGCGCGGCGGCCGGAGATCTGGGTTTGCTGCTGCTTTGCCTCGGCGGAGGCTCACTATTGGCGATGCTGGGTTCCGGAAGGTTGATCGGCCATTTTGGCTGTCGGGCCATTATTTTGTTAGCCGTCGCGCTGTTCTGTCTGCTGTTTCCGGCGCTGGCGACCGTCAGTGACATCCGCTGGCTGGCGGCAGCGCTGTTTCTTTTTGGCATGGGGATCGGGCTGGTTGACGTGGCGATGAATGTTCAGGGCTCGCTGATTGAACAGGTGTCAGGCCGACCGCTGATGTCCGGTTTTCACTGTCTTTACAGCGTGGGCGGCATCGCCGGTGCGGGTGGTGGTTCACTGCTGCTCGGCGCAGGGCTGTCGCCGCTGGCCAGCACGTTCTCAGCCATTGTGCTGGTGCTGGTCATTACCGGTGCGTCTTTTTCTGAGCTACTGCCGTTTGGCAATCATGAATCCGGCCCGGCCAAACCCGCGACCAAAGCGCGGCCTAATTTCCGGCTGATCCTGATGGCCGTGATGGCAATGATTTGCTTTATGGCCGAAGGCGCGGTGCTGGACTGGGGTGGGATATTCCTGACACAAGATCGCGGTCTGGCGGTAGAACACGCGGGATGGGGCTTTGCGGTCTTTGCCATCACCATGTCATTAATGCGTCTGACCGGGGATGCGGTCGTCAGCGCACTGGGCCGCCAGCGGGTACTGATTTTTGGCAGCATTCTGGGTATTGCCGGTTATCTGATGGTGGTGGCACTGCCGGGCTGGAACCTCTCGCTGCTGGGCTTTGCGCTGGTGGGGGCCGGGGCGGCCAATATTGTGCCGGTGCTGATCACGCTCGCCGGTCAGGAAAAGGTAATGCCGGTCAATATGTCGGTGGCGATGGTGGCGACATTGGGCTACCTCGGGGTGCTCGGAGGACCGGCGATCATCGGTTATATCGCGCATCTTTCCAGCCTGGCAGTGGCATTTTCAGCGGTGGCTATCTTGTTCCTGGTCATCACGCTGGGCGCGTTTAAGCTGAAATATTAACGATTTAAACTGAGTGGCATATTGCCAGCCGGCGCTCCGGCGCTGGCATTTTTTTACGCTATACCTCTTCACCTCTCTCATTGTCTTTCTAAGGAGTCACGATGACTGTAAAACTCATTGCCGTGGATATGGATGGTACTTTTCTCGACACCCGCAGCGACTATAACCGTGCCCGTTTTGCCACCCAGTACGCCGAATTGCAGCGCCGTGGTATCAAATTTGTGGTCGCCAGCGGCAATCAGTATTACCAGCTGAAAACCTTCTTCGATGCGCTCGATCCGGACATCGCCTACGTGGCTGAAAACGGCGCTTATGTGGTGGATAAACAGCAAGAGATTTACTGCGCGCATATGCCCGCAGAGCAGACGGCGCAGGTGTTGGAATTTATCAGCAGCATTGATGATATCGAAGTGACGGTATGCGGCAAAAATGGCGCGTACATGCTTGAAAAGTTCGGCGAGGGATTCTTTGAGAAGATGAGCCGTTACTATTTCCGTCTAAACCGGGTGGCGTCTTATGCCGATGTTAAGGAGCCGATTTTCAAATTTGCACTGGAAGTGCCGCATGAAAAACTGGCAGAACTGATGACGCAGGTGGTGGAGAATATCGGTGGGATCGTGAAGCCAGTATCGAGCGGCCATGGCTCGGTGGATCTGGTGATCCCCGGCAACCATAAAGCCAACGGGCTGAAGAAAATCCAGCAGATCTACGGCATTGAAGACAGTGAAGTGGTGGCGTTTGGCGACGGTGGCAACGACTTTGAGATGCTGCAACATGCCGGATTTGGTTTCGCCATGCAAAACGCCCAACCGGCGGTGCTGGCTGCCGCCCGTTACCGGGCGGGCCTGCATCATGAGGAGGGCGTGCTACAGATTATTGACGACTGTCTGGAAGGGCGTGCGCCGTTCGCCAGACCTTAAAACGGTTTGGTTGGCAGGTATTTGCCGTCGAGGGTGATCACCGCGCGTTCGCCACCGTCCGGATCCTGCACTTTCTTGATATCCAGTTTGAAGTTGATGGCGCTGATAATGCCGTCGCCGAATTGCTCATGCACCAGCGCTTTCAGCGTTGAGCCGTAGATCTGTACCATCTCGTAGAAGCGATAGATGGTCGGATCGGTCGGTACGCCGCCGGGGATGCTGCCGCGTAGCGGAATGGTCTGGAGCAGGCGGACGGCGTCTTCGTCCAGTTCGAGTTTTGCGGCAACCGCTTTCGCGGCGGTTTCCGGCAATGGATGTTGCCCCAGCAGGGCGGCGGTTACGAAGGCCAGGCTCAGGCCGGTGCCTTCGGTGATCGCTTCAAAGGTCAGATTCTTGCGGATTTTGGCATCCATGATGATGTCGGTGAGATGCTGGCGTGAAGTTTGGGTATGCAGTGACTGAGTCATAAAAATTCCTTTCGGTTATCAAAAAATAAGGGGTTAGAAGCAGGCGGTGGCGGGTGTCGCCGTCACCTGTGGATGGGTCGCCAGCGGCACAAAACGGCGCGTGTTACCGTCAAGGGCATCAACGCCGCCGCTGGCAATGTCATAGACCCAACCGTGTAATTTCAGTTTTCCCTGCTCAAGCGCCAGAGCAACGGACGGGTGAGTTTTGATATTGGTCAGTTGGGCAATCACATTCTCACGCACCATGGCATTCACGCGGTCCTGTTCGCTGCCGTACTCATTGGCCTGCGTGATACTGCGGGCGGCATCGGCATAGCGCAGCCAGCTGGCGACGGTGGGCATATGATCCAGACACTGGCAGGTGGCGATGGCGGTCATCGCGCCGCAGTCGGAATGGCCGCAAATCACGATATCTTCAACGCCAAGTGCCGCAACGGCATATTCTACCGAGGCACTAACGCCGCCCGGCTCAGGGCCGAAAGAGGGGACAATGTTGCCCGCATTACGGATAACAAACAGGTCGCCGGGCTCACGCTGGGTCAGCAGTTCCGGTACCAGACGGCTGTCGGAACAGGAGATAAACAGCGTGCGCGGGTTCTGGCGGGTCGCCAGTTGTTTGAACAGATCGCTGCGCTCAACAAAGGCCTCGCGCTGGAATTTCAAAATCCCATCAATAATTTCTTTCATATTCATTTCTACTCATTGGTGTTTCGATGGGCAGATGATGAACGCAACTGGCTATAGGGTCTAAGACCTATTTATAATGGAGGCTATTGGTTTTACTTATAGTGAGGCATTTATGCTACTGCGACACATCCGTTACTTTCTGGCCGTGGCCGAACAGGGGAATTTCACCCGCGCAGCCGAGGTAGTGCATGTCTCCCAGCCGAACCTGTCGCAGCAAATTAAGCAGCTTGAAGCCTCGCTGAACGCGCAGTTGTTTGACCGTTCCGGCCGTGCGGTGACGCTAACGGATGCGGGCGTTGCCTGGAAGCATTATGCCGAGCGGGCGTTGCAGGATTTGCAGGCCGGTGCCAGAGCGATTCACGATGCGGAAGATTTACAGCGGGGAACGCTGCGTTTGGCGATGACGCCGACCTTTACGTCCTACCTGACCGCGCCGGTGGTGGGCGAGTTTTACCGCCGCTATCCGGGAGTCCGGTTGGAACTGGGCGAAATGACGCAGGAGAAAATCGAGGTCTTACTGGCGCAGGACCGGCTGGATCTGGGCATTGCGTTTGAGCCGGTACAGTCGGTGGAGATCGCGTCCACACCGCTGTTTCAGGAGACGCTGAATCTGATGGTGGGGGAAGGGCATCCGCAGGCTGGGAAGCGCGAAAAGCTGAGTCTGGAAGCATTTGCACGTCAGCCGCTGATATTACTCAACGGGGATTTCGCGACGCGGCAGTTTATCGATCTGTTTTATCAGCGGATCTTGATACGTCCACGGGTGGTGATGGAAGCCAGCACCATCAGTGCGATTATCGAAATGGTGCGGTGCGGACAACTGGCGACAATCCTACCGCAGGCCATCGCCAGCGCTGACCGGCAGCTGCATTCACTCCAACTGGAAACTCCCATCAGCGTGCGACAGGCGGTGTTGTTACAGCGCAAAGATGCTTATCGCAGTGCCGCAGCGCGTGCCTTTGTTGAGTTACTGCAAGAGTACGCGGCCAGTTCCGGGCTTACTTTCCCGGAAACAGAAAGTAGCCTGCCAGGATCACCAGCGCGATGAAAAACAACCTGACCCCCAGCTTAATGCGTGACATGCGACGTTTTTGGGTTTGGGGGTTTCTGCGCGAGCTGCGCGCTTTTCGCGGCGGTTGGGCGAAGAAACGGTTAACGATGGCCTGATTCTGCTCCAGCTTCGTCAGGTTCTGCGCATCCACGCTAAAGTCGGCATCGTGAGCGGCGGCGTTGCGCAGGTGAGTGATGTGGCGCAGCGCGGCGCGGACTTCTGGCGTCAGTTGGCCATCTACCGACAGGGCCAGTTGTTTCAGCCCCTGTCCCTGAGCGCCCATTCCTTTCAGCGCTTTCTCAATGATTGCACCCTGTTTAATCAGGGTGCCTCTCAAAGCTTCCTGCCCCATTAACGGTAAACCGGCAACAGACTGAGGCTGGAGAGAATATGCACGGCGGCATTCAGCACGCCAAACAGTAGCACCAGAACAATCATTTTATTGCCACCCCACACCCGATAACGCGGGCTGCCGAAGCGCTGACGCGAAGCACGCGCCATCAGTGCCGGGACGATCACCGCCCAGACCGTAGCCGCCAGACCGGCAAAACCGATGGCGTAGATGAAGCCGTCGGGGTAAATCACGCCACCGATGATCGGTGGGATAAAGGTCACGAGTGCAGTTTTGAAGCGGCCCGTCCGGCTGTCATCGAACTTAAACAGGTCAGCCAGATAATCAAATAGCCCAAGCGTTACGCCGAGGAAAGAACAGGCAACGGCGAAATTGGAGAAGACGGTCAGCAGCAAGTCCAGCCCTGCGCTGTTAAGGATTTGGCTCAGTGACTGCACCAGCACGTCAATATTGCCGCCACGCTCAGCGATGCCGATAAACGCCGGACGCGGGATATTGCCCATGGTTCCCAGCATCCAGATAACGTACAGCCCCAGCGCCATCAGCGTACCGAGTAGCAGGCATCTCTTGATCACCTGCGGATTTTTGCCGTAGTACTTCATCAGGCTCGGCACGTTGCCGTGATAGCCAAATGACGCCAGACAAAACGGCAACGTCGCTAGCACGTAAGGCGCGTAGCTCGGGTTAAGTTCCACGCTGTTGAGCAGGTTAACCGGTTTGATATGCCACAGCAGGCTGCCGAACGTGAGGAAAAAGGCGATGATTTTCGCGCCGAGCACGATGGCCGTCATGCGGCTCACCGCGCGGGTACTCAGCCAGACAATAAAGGCCACGGCCAGCGCTGTCAGTAGCCCGCCGAGACGCGGCGAGAAATCAATCGACATCTCACGCATCGTATGTTGCAACACCGATCCGCTGGCCGAAATATAGGCATAAGTCAGGATATAGAGCACGAAAGCGATGGTGATGCCGTTGATCATATTCCAGCCGTTGCCGAGCAGGTCGCGGGTGACGGTGTTAAAACTGGAGCCGATCGGGTAGTTCAGGTTGGCCTCCAGGATCATCAGGCCTGAATGCAACATACAAAACCAGGTGAACACCAGCGCGGCCACTGACCAGAAAAACCAGGCGCCCGACATCACCACGGGCAGAGAGAACATCCCTGCACCAATGATGGTCCCTCCGATAATCATCGCACCACCCAGTACGGAGCGGTGTGGAGCGTTTACTGCAAGCGTCGCCATAATGCGGATCCTCGCGTGGCTTTAATCATGAATGACCGGTAAAACAGGCTAAAGTCTGTGGGCGGACCCTGCGTTTATCCTGCGGGTCTGGCCTTAAGCGCGGCAATATAGTGCATATCCGTGAAGATGTATATGTTTGACTAGTTCGCTAGTACACGGAAAGCGAATTATCCTGTCATAGGATTTGATTGGCGGGGGCATGACTGCGGTGATGATGGATGACTGCGCGCAGAGGCGGAAGAACAGTTTGCAGAGTGTTTATCACCCTGCAATCTTCCGCCATCAGATCTGGCCGATGATGCGTCAGGCCGGAGGTTGTTGCGGTGCCTGAGGCTGGCTTGGGTCGCTGCTTAGCTCAGAAAACGTCGGTTTGGTTTTGGTGATGCTGTAGGCGACGTATCTGGTGGTGGTATCGGTGGTGGTTATCTCAACCGGTGCGATCGTCACGCGGCCAATCAGCGTACGGGCATAACCCCCGACTTTGTGCGCGCCCGCAGGAACACGTAAGGCAATGCTTTGGCCGGTTTTCAGTGTGCCGGCATCATTACCGTCAACGGTGACAAACACCGTGGTGCCATCGTCCGTTTTGGCAGGAATATGCGTCACGGTGACCAGCGTGTCACCACTGGTGAAATCAGGGGCAGGTTCACCAATGTGATGCTTCGTACATCCGGTCAGCGTAATAGCGGCCGCGATGATGGCCAGGGTGAAACGGTAAGTCATGATGCGGCGGTATCCTTTAATGCATAAAATGTAGGGTTTTAGCCTGATGGCAAGCTAACACCCGGCAGCGCTCAGGGGCGTTAATATAACTGATATCGCGGGCGGGATGAATGCTTCGGGCAGGGAACTCAGAGGAATCTTGCTATAAAAAAGGCAACAGAATAAAACAGAGTCCGTTAGGCCGTGCCTTGTTCAAGAGTGAAAAGATCACGGCTGGTAGCGCAGTGCGTCCACCAGCAATGAGAATGCCGTCGTGTGCTGCTTACGGCTTGGATAATAAAGATAATAGCCGGGAAAAGAGGGGCACCAATCCTGTAATGCGCGGATGAGCTTGCCCTGATGAATATCGTCGACCACGGAATCTTCCGGCACAAATAGCAGCCCCAGACCGTTCCTCGCGGCGTCAATTCTCTGGTGCAGGCTGTTGAAGATCAGCTGTCCTTCAACGCGTACGTTGATCTCCCGACCTTCTTTCTCGAATTCCCACGCATACAAGCCGCCGAGCGTTGGCAGGCGCATATTGATGCAGCGGTGGTTTTGCAGATCCGAAGGCGTTTGCGGCACCCCATATTTGGCGAAATACTCTGGTGTTGCGACGACCGCCATGCGCATTTCGGGGCCAATACGCGCAGCCACCATATCTTTAGCCAGTTGCTC
The DNA here is from genome assembly GCA_003864575.1 of Enterobacterales bacterium. GTDB lineage: Bacteria > Pseudomonadota > Gammaproteobacteria > Enterobacterales > Enterobacteriaceae > Ewingella. Next base: position 6,725 of record BHES01000082.1, on the reverse strand, counting down.
CCCCAGACGAATTCCGGCGTCAAAACGGCCACTGACAATATCGGCCAGGGCGTTGTCGACAGAGATCTCAACATTGATGTCCGGGTATTTCTCAAGGAAGGGTCTTAGTTTGGGCCAGAGTACCGAATTGACCGCATGTTCCGCCGCATTGATGCGGATATTCCCCACAGGGCGATCGCGCAGTTCGCTGAGGGCTTCGAGTTCAGCCTCCAGTTCTGCTACACGCGGCCCTATGGCGTTAACCAGCTTTTCACCGGTTTCAGTAGTGGAAACGCTGCGGGTGGTGCGGGTCAATAAACGTAGTTCAAGCCGCTCTTCCAGCCCACGAATAGCGTGGCTGAGCGCCGACTGTGAAACACCGAGTTTTGCCGCGGCGCGGGTAAAACTGCGCTCTTTTGCCACTGCGAGGAAAAAAATTAAATCGTTTATATTTTCTCTTAACATTCCGTCCCCTGGACGATGTAGCCAAACTCGGGTCTGAATTCTGGCGCTATTATTCAAAGTAGCAGAAACAGATTTCCCACGCTATTAATGAGTGCAGCTCATAGGTCCTAGCGGTTTCACCCTATGGTTATGTGTCACAAATCGGGGTAATTTAAATCTAACGCATGATAAATCTGAGGAAAACATGAAAATTATTCACAGTGGTACCCAACCTTCTAAAGCCGGTCCGGCAGAATATTTCACCGGTACCGTGCGTATTGATTCGCCGTTCAGCGGCACTGAACCGGCCCGCGTAGGCGGAGCCACCGTGACCTTTGAGCCAGGCGCACGCACGGCATGGCACACGCATCCGCTTGGGCAAACGCTGATCATTACGCAAGGGCGTGGCTGGATTCAAAAAGAGGGTGGGCCGATTGAAGAGATGAATCAGGGCGATATCGTCTGGATCCCTGAAGGGGTGAAACATTGGCACGGCGCAACGTCACAAACCGCCATGACGCACATTGCGATTGCAGAATCAATGAACGGCAGCCCGGTAACCTGGCTGGAAAAGGTGACAGACGAGCAGTATCAAAAATAGCGCAGGCGTGAAATCAGTGGGGCAAAGACCCCACTGAGAGAAAACGAGTGAAGACTTACGGCCAGGGGGTCAGCACCTCGTGGCCTTCTTTGGTAACCAGCACCATATGTTCCCACTGGGCAGACAAAGAGTGATCTTTCGTTACCACCGTCCAGCCATCTTTTAAGACTTTCGAATGGCGCTGCCCGGCGTTGATCATCGGCTCGATGGTAAACAACATCCCCTCTTCAAGCACCAGCCCCTTACCCGGCTGGCCGTAATGCAGCACCTGTGGTTCTTCGTGATATCCCTGACCGATGCCGTGACCGCAATACTCGCGCACCACGCTAAAGCCTTGACCTTCCGCAACGCTGGCAATAGCAAAGCCGACGTCACCCAATGTGGCACCGGGGCGCACCACGGCGATACCGGCATTCATGGCGTCGAGCGTGGTGTCGACCAGACGGCGGGCCAGAATCGAAGGTTCACCGGCATAGAACATACGGCTGGTGTCGCCGTACCAGCCATCTTTGATCAGCGCCACGTCCACGTTGACGATGTCCCCTTTTTTGAGGACTTTCTCCGACGGGATACCGTGACAGATCACATGATTAACTGAAATACAGGTGGTTTTTTCATAGCCGTGATACCCGATGTTCGCCGGGATCGCCTGCAGTTCGTTGACGATAAAGTCGTGGCACAGCTGGTCGAGGGCGTCGGTGGTTATTCCAGGCTGAACGTGCGGTTCAATCATCTGTAAAACGCGGGCGGCAAGCCCACCGGCGATGCGCGCTTTGGCGATGCCTTCGACCGGTTTGATAAAAGTGTTGTCAGTCATTGTGGGTTTTCCTTGCGGTGACGCCATCGTTGAGCAGGGTTTTAATACCGTCGAAACGCTCTGTGGATTCTGCGCTGGCGCGGACCAGCAACTGGCAGATGTCGCGGTGAGAAAGGTCAGGATGCATCTCCATCAGCATACCGACTTTCATCCAGTGTTCAGCCTGCGCGTTCATTGAACGAGTGAAGGCCAAACTGGCAATGCGCAGATTTTCATGCATCATTTCGGATATTTTTATTATGCCCATGGCGGGTTCCTGCGGTATATGGTTTATATATGTTTTGTATATTAACCGTATCATACCCGAGCGACCACTTGACTGACAACCCCCGCCTCTTTCTCAGGCCCGTTGGTGTAAACATCCCCAATTTACCGCCACGTGACCAGGCCACAGAAGTGGTCTGGTTTCTAAATCTTCCGCGACCCACTATGTTGTAGGTCAAATGGAGAATTAACGTGTGAGGAAAACGATGAAACCAGTGATCAGTATGGTAACTCTGGGCGTGCGCGATTTGCAGGTGGCGACGGCGTTTTATCAGCAAGGGTTGGGGCTTCCGCGTCTGGAATTTGAGTCCGAAGGTGTGTGCTTCTTCCAGCTGGCGGGTGCCTGGCTTTCGCTCTTCCCTCTGGAAGAACTGGCGAAAGATGCGGGTGTTGATCCGGCAGGCAGTGGTTTTCGTGCCGTGTCACTGGCGCAAAACGTGGCAAGTGAAGCCGAGGTCGATGAGGTGCTGGCACTGGCGGTCAGGGCGGGGGGAACGCTGGTGAAACCGGCTCAGAAAGTTTTCTGGGGTGGTTATTCCGGCTATTTCGCAGACCCCGATGGCCATCTCTGGGAGGTAGCCTTTAATCCCTTTATGCAGGTTGGCCCGCAGGTCTGACAGGCAAAGAGCCTGAGCATGTGAGGTGTATGTTCATCACCCCCTCTCACCGTCTGCTTTTTAGCAGACGGTGAGAGGGGCTGAACAATACGTTTTACTTTTTCTCGACGGCGGCCTGAATGGCATCTGCCAGGGTACTCACGTATTTTTCTGTGGTTTTCAATTGGTACTCAACGCCGTTACCGTCGTTGGTATCGGACAGCGTGGCTTTCAGCAATTCCAGCGCGGCCTGCACGGCCAGCAAACGGCGTTTCTCTTCACTGGTGGCAGTACCGTTTGTACCAAAATAATTATCCAACATCGCAATCTCCTTATTGATCATTCAACTTCCGAAGTGCTCATAGTACAGGGCTCAGCTCGGAAAGGGGCTTTGTTGCATAATAGGGAATTATACTGTTCGTCTATGCTGTTTGTAGTGGAAAGTTCGGGGCGCTATAGTGAACGCCTCGATGAAGATGACGTAACTGTATGATTTCTGGTTATAGAAAACAGTCGACCTCATACGGTTACAGCAGGAAATATGTTTATGCAACAACGCCTCGGAAAGGGTAAACATTGCCTCAACGCGCGGGGCAATCAGCGCTTTAACGTCACTTCCCCGTCAGGGTATGATTTCTGCCAGGTTATTGGGCTGAGGAGTGACTGATGTTAGTTCCACAAGTGGGAGTGGGTGTGCTGATTTTCCGGGAGAACCGCCTATTGCTTGGGCGACGAAAAGGCAGTCATGGTGCCGGATGTTGGTCTGCGCCGGGCGGCCATCTCGAATTTGGTGAGTCACCCTGAGAATGCGCACGGCGTGAAGTCATGGAGGAAACGGGTCTTACGCTCGGTCATATTGATCACGGACCATGGGGCAATGATATTTTCACCCGTGAGCAGAAACACTACGTCACGTTGTTTTGTATCGCGCAGCTGGCGACGGGAGAAGGTGAGCCGGAGAATCGTGAACCTGAAAAGTGCGAAGGGTGGCAATGGTTTGATTTGCATGACCTTCCGCAGCCGCTTTTTCTGCCGCTGCAAAATCTGCTTGAGATCCTGGGTCCGCTGGCGGACAGCCGGATCCTCATCGAGCAGTGTGGGATATAGTCACGTGTGTTACCTGTAGCGATATATAAGTTTTACCTCGTGAGTATTATTATTACTGAATATAAAAACATGTACTTAAAAACAGTGTTGACACCCCGCTGAGAACGAGTAGATTAGAACTCAGCACCGACGCAAACGGCAATGAAAAGTCTATTAGCCCGGTGGTTTAAATAACTGTAAATACAGTTATAAGTTCAGAGTCAATAGAGTGCGATAAAGGCTACGACGTATTTTAGTATGGGGGATTCGCAATCGGAATTGTTATTTTTAACCGATTCGATGAAGCTCTAAGGCCACGTAGTAAAGCTGTATAATCGCATGCTGGGAACGAAACGCGATGATGTAAGGTCTTGTTGTTAGTAGTTATGTTCGCGATTTGGGTACGTAAGTATGAAATCGAGAATGTCGCGACGAATGTAAGGCAACGCATCAAAGAGTATATATCGCGAGGGTGATGTACCTCACATAATCAAATTATTTTTGAAATGATTACGTGAACTAAACAGGATTGTCATCTCATTCAATCATTTATCGGAGGACAAGAGTATAGAGCATTAGCAATATATCCTGTGAGAAAATGTACATCTATTGAAGTAGTATTTAGTGTAGTTCTAAGTAATTAAGTTGATTAATGTTAAATTTCAAGACCGTAGTACCTTAAAAGCCCTGGCAATTTCGCTGGGGCTTTTATTTTTGGGCTTTTGTCAGAGAGACGCCCTGAAGTGTCTTCAACTTCGTCACTTCCTCTCACTCTGCCACGGTGGGTCTCATGGCAAAAATTATGGCTCAATCCAAATTGCGCACTGTCACCACAACCGGAATGTAGCGTGATATTTTCCTTACTTCCCCACCTTGCGTGTGAAATTTCCTACGGCAATATCCGAATCCTCCCACCTCCGCCTTGTAATATCTGAAATGCCTGTTCACGCGTCTGATTGACCCTTTGGCGGTTAGGATTATTCTCGCCTCTTTGATAGGATTCTTCATTAGGGAAGTGTGATAAATAATGAATGTCTGCTCTGCTGTATTTGATTTGTTTATTTAATCAAATCACATAAGCCAATGAAATAATAACGGGCCGCGCTCGTGCATCGTGACATCTCAATACTGTGAATAGGGTTGAATTAAACCCTCGCATACAGCGGGTGAATCACTGAAATTTTACATTAAATCAATAATTTAAATATCCGCACCTCTTCCCTCTGGTCACCCTTCCCGACAGTCATAATCTGACAGTCACTATTTTCTTTGCATTCCCCGATACCAGATTGATCACCAGCAGAATAATTAACAATTAAGGAGTATTACCGTGAGTAAAGTGGTTGATATTATTTCCCGTAAAACGGCGGTAAAAACGGCTTTAGCCAGTGAAGGCAATTTATCTGTTTCTTTGCATGAACCGAGCGTGGTCATGGTACATGCCTCTGCGCATGACGTGGCGCGTTATGAACGTGCAGGCAAAGATTTGTTGATCCACATGAAAGACGGCAGCGTGATCCGTTGCAGTGGTTATTTCATCGAAGACGGTGAGCAGAACCACGGCGAACTGGTATTTCAGGACGATGCGACCCAGACTCTGACCCACGTTGAGTTTGCCGACACCGGCGACGCACTGGGTTTACAGGCGGTTATCCTGCATCCAACGGAGACCGTGCTGACCAGCCTTGATCCGCTGATGATCGACTCGACCTTTAGCGACCTGCCGTGGGGCATGATTGCCGCGGGCGTGCTGGGCGGCGGCGCGGTAGGCGCACTGCTGGCACACGGTGGTAGCGATGGTGGCGGCACTACCGTTATCGACAACACCAAAGATGTCGAAGTGGCGAATCCAACCTTCCTGGTCAGCGATAAACAGGGCGACCGTCAGGGATTGCTCAGCACCAATGACGTAACTGACGATACCCAACCGACCTTTATCGGCACCGGCCAGCCGGGTGCCAGCATTCAGATTAAAGACGCCAGCGGCAACGTGATCGCCAGCGCGCAGGTGGCAGCGAACGGCACCTGGTCAGCCCAGCTTCCCGCGCAAAGCGCAGGGACACATCAGTATTCCGTAGTGCAAATCAACGGCGACAAAACCACCTCCGCCGGGGATATTACTCTGAACGTTGTCACCGGTAAGGCCGCGCTGACCCTCGATACGCTGGCGGGCGACAACGTACTGAACGCCGCTGAACATGGCGCCGCGATGACCGTCTCCGGCCAAAGTTCTGATCTGGCCTCCGGCACTGCGCTGACCGTGACGCTCAATGGCAAAAATTACCAAACCACCGTGGGCGACAATGGTGCATGGAGCCTCTCCGTTCCGGCTGCTGATGCCGCCGCACTGTCCGACGGTGTTCACACCGTGGCGGTTAGCGGCAAAGATGCTGCGGGCAACACCATTTCCGGTAGCGCCACGCTGACCGTTGATACCCAGCCACCGTCGCTGGCGATTAACACCGTTTCAACGGATGACATGATCAACGCCGCAGAATCCGGTCAGGCGCTGGTGCTGAGCGGCACCACCGATGCCGAAGCGGGCCAGAAAGTCACCGTGACCCTTAACGGCAAAAACTATGAAGCCACGGTCAACGCCGATGGTTCATGGAGCACCACCGTACCGTCCGCCGACGTCGCGGCCCTGACCGACGGTAACTATGTCATCAGTGCCAACGTCAGCGACAAAGCCGGTAATAGCAGCAACACCGACCATACTGTCACCGCCGATATCACCGTGCCTACCGTGAGCATCGACACCATCGCCGGTGATAACGTGATTAACGGTCTTGAGCATTTACAGGCGCAGACCGGCTTTGTTGAATAAATCGAACTTTTGTCTGTGATCAAAATCAAAACTCTATCTTCCTGATGGCATCGTGGTCTCTCGTGGCAAAACAAAAGTTCAAAATCACCAACTGGACAGCCTACAACAAGG
>BHES01000081.1 GCA_003864575.1 Enterobacterales bacterium | reverse complement strand
TTTTAGCGACATAAGTGAGTGATTCACCGCGGTGTAACATCAACATGGCAATAAGGCGTCTGGAATGATTTTTGTCTGTTGTTTTATGGACAATTTTCTCCATCTGACAACGTTCGCTTCGGGGTATCGGGGCTATGATCGGCATTGCTCAGTCCGGTTGTGGTGTTTGGCGATTGATCAGATCGCTCAAATCGGATTGAGTTCCCTCCAGTGATCTACTATTAAGCGCAGTTATTTAGCACAAGATGACCAATTGTGTCTGTTTTTCTAACATTTTGATCTTTTGTGTCATGTGCTCAGAAATGTTGCAATTGATGTCTGTAATTTCTATATTTGCAGGCGACTTCACGTTTTAAATGTACGCGTTACATAGAATGTCCGTCGAAATATAGCCTGCCTCAAATTTGGAGCACCCATGTCCCGAATACTGCACTTTGTATTAGCGTTGGCCGTTGTCACTTTACTGGCATTACTGGTGAGCCGTGATCGCAAAAACATCCGTTTGCGCTTCATCGTCCAGCTGTTGGTCATTGAAGTTCTGTTAGCCTATTTCTTCCTGTCCTCAGAAGTCGGATTAGGATTCGTCAAAGGTTTTTCAGATTTCTTCGAAAAATTATTAGGTTATGCCGCACAAGGGACCGGTTTTGTATTTGGGAACATGAGCGATAAAGGATTAGCGTTCTTCTTCCTGAATGTATTGTGCCCGATCGTGTTCATCTCTGCACTGATTGGTATTTTGCAGCATATCCGTATTTTGCCTATCGTTATTCGCGCGATTGGTACCGTGTTATCAAAAATTAATGGCATGGGGAAACTAGAATCCTTCAACGCCGTGAGTTCATTGATTCTGGGCCAGTCAGAGAACTTTATCGCGTATAAAGATGTTCTCGGCAAAATGTCAGAAAAACGCATGTACACCATGGCAGCAACCGCTATGTCGACCGTTTCAATGTCGATTGTGGGCGCTTACATGACCATGCTTGAGCCACGCTTTGTCGTTGCCGCGCTTATCCTCAACATGTTCAGTACCTTCATCGTACTGTCACTGATCAACCCTTATAAAGTTGATGCAGAAGAGGACCTGCAGATTGGCAATACCCATCAGGGTCAGAGCTTCTTTGAAATGCTGGGGGAATACATCCTGGCTGGCTTCAAAGTGGCAATCATTGTTGCAGCCATGTTGATCGGCTTCATCGCACTGATTGCGGCACTGAACGGCTTGACTGAGTGGATCTTTACTCTTTTCAACGTGCAGGGCATGAGCTTCCAGAAACTGTTGGGCTTTGTCTTCTATCCGTTTGCCTGGATGATGGGCGTACCAAGTCACGAAGCGTTGCAGGTGGGCAGTATTATGGCCACTAAACTGGTATCCAATGAATTCGTTGCGATGCTGGACTTGCAGAAAGTGGCAGCAGACCTGTCACCACGCGGCGTCGGTATTCTGTCCGTGTTCCTGGTCTCTTTTGCTAACTTCTCCTCGATTGGTATCGTTGCAGGGGCTATCAAAGGCCTGAACGAACATCAGGGCAACGTGGTTTCCCGCTTCGGCCTGAAACTGCTCTACGGCTCAACGCTGGTGAGCGTGCTGTCCGCTTCTATCGCTGGTCTGGTACTGGCGTAAGCCGCAGGTATCGTGAAGTGATTGATGGTGTTTAAGAAAGGCGCTTCGGCGCCTTTTTTTATGCCTGCAATACAGTGATTGATAAAAGGAGTACTGAGCAGAAAGGGGAATATCAGAAAGCAAAAAACCGGCCAAAGGCCGGTTCTTTAAATTTTGGTGGAGATAAGCGGGATCGAACCGCTGACCTCTTGCATGCCATGCAAGCGCTCTCCCAGCTGAGCTATACCCCCACACGAGGTCGTACACATTTTACTTCTTTTTGTTTCCTCTGGAAGGAAACATCCAACTTGTCCTGGGAAGGAAGTTGGTGGAGATAAGCGGGATCGAACCGCTGACCTCTTGCATGCCATGCAAGCGCTCTCCCAGCTGAGCTATACCCCCAATTCAGACCAGTTAAAAACCGGTGAACGGGGCGCATAATATGAAACCCCGCCTACCCTGTCAACGGCTAAATCCGTTTATGCTATCAAGCGATGAAAAAGCCGCCAACCCGGCCACAGCATTGAGGTATCTCCCGCACCCTATGGCAAATTTGTCGCTAAATACGTCAGCGTCGAGTCATGCCCAAGACTGATTCTTTTGACAGCCCAATGATCTTCTTACTCATTTTCATAACATGTGTAATTTATTGATTAATGAAATGTTAGCAAGCTATGAAAATCGGCTTGTTTCCAGATAATTCTGGGACTAGACTGCCCGCGCAATAATCATATCCATCTACTTTCGAGTCATCTCATGTCCTTGTATTCACCTAAAGAAATCGCATCAATCGCTGTAACGGCCGGAGTCAATAAAAGCCGTGCAACCGTATTGAATTTGTTAATTTTAGGATTCCTGGCGGGTGCGTTCATCGCCATCGGTTTCCTGCTGGATCTGCATGTAATAGGAACATTGCCTGCTTCCTGGGGTTCGTTCAGTAATTTATTGGGCGCTGCGGTCTTCCCGGTTGGGATCATTTTGACGGTACTAGCGGGGGGAGAACTCCTGACCGGCAATATGATGACCTTACCTATTGCCTGGTTCGCACGTCAGATAAGTCTTCTGTCGGTCATGCGCAACTGGTTCTGGGTCACGCTGGCTAACCTGCTGGGCAGTCTGGCCGTTGCCTATTTCTTTGGCCATGTGCTTGGGCTGACAGAAGGTGTGTATCTGGCAAAAACAGTGGCAACCGCCACGGCGAAGGTCAACGCTGACTTCACGCAGGCGTTCATTTCCGGTGTAGGCTGCAACTGGCTGGTGTGTCTGGCTATCTGGCTGGCGTTTGCCAGTAAAGAAGTCGGCGGGAAAGTTATTGGCATGTGGTTCCCGGTCATGGCCTTTGTGGCTATCGGCTTCCAGCACGTGGTGGCTAATATGTTTATCATCCCGGCAGCGATTTTTGCCGGCGCGATGACCTGGTCACAATATTTCCCGAACTTCGTTGCCGTATTCCTCGGAAACGCCGTCGGTGGTGCCGGTTTTGTTGGTCTGATGTATTTCCTGGCTTACCGCCCGGGCGCTGCAGCACCGGCAGAACAACAGCCGTGATCTGTTTTTGACGCATTAAACAAGCCAGCCGGGCGATCGCTCACCCCGCTGGCTTTTTCTTTTTTTGTTACTGCCTGCTCAGAACATTATTGCTGCGCTTCACGCTCAGCAATAAATGCCAGCGCTTGATCGATACGCGCCAACGTACGGCTCTGGCCGATGGCATGAACGGTAACGTCCATCCCTGGGGACATACCCGCACCGGTCACCGCCACGCGCAGTGGCATACCGACTTTACCCATGCCGACACCCAACTCATCCGCAGTACCCTGAATCGCGTTGTGAACGTTTTCCGCAGACCAGTCAGTGATCGCAGCCAATTTGGCGCGAACCGCTTCCAACGGCTGGCGTGCGACCGGACGCAGGTGCTTCTTGGCCGCGTCAGCGTCAAACTCGCTGAAGTCTTCGTAGAAGTAACGGCAGGACTCGGCCATCTCTTTCAGTGTTTTGCAGCGTTCGCCCAGCAGGGTCACGATTTCAAACAGCTGTGGACCATTACGGGTTTCGATGCCCAGTTGCTCAACGTGCCACAGCAAATGCGTTGCTACATAATGCGGGTCCATCGAATTGATGTAGTGATGATTCAGCCATTGCAGCTTTTCGGTGTTGAACGCGCTGGCGGATTTGCTGACATTATCCAGCGTGAACAACGCTTTCATCTCTTCAATGCTGAAGATCTCCTGATCACCATGGGACCAGCCCAGACGCACCAGATAGTTCAGCAGTGCTTCCGGCAGATAGCCATCATCGCGATACTGCATTACGCCCACGGCACCGTGGCGCTTGGACAGCTTTTTGCCGTCATCGCCAAGGATCATAGAGACGTGTGCATAAACCGGTACCGGTGCACCCAGCGCTTTCAGAATGTTAATCTGACGCGGAGTATTGTTGATGTGGTCTTCACCACGGATCACGTGGGTGATTTCCATGTCCCAGTCATCCACCACCACACAGAAATTGTAGGTCGGTGAACCGTCGGTGCGGCGGATGATCAGATCATCGAGTTCATCATTACTAAATTCAATGGGGCCACGGATCTGGTCATCAAAGATGACTGAACCTTCCTGCGGGTTACGGAAACGTACTACACATGGCTCATCAGCTGCGTGATGGTCGTGGCTGTCGCGGCAGCGGCCGTCATAACGAGGTTTCTCGTTATTGGCCATTTGCTCTTCGCGCAACGCTTCCAGACGCTCTTTGGAGCAGTAACACTTATAAGCGGTGCCGTTTTCAAGCATCTGATCGATGACGCCGTTGTAGCGATCAAAACGTTTAGTCTGGAAATACGGGCCTTCGTCCCAATCCAGATTCAACCAGTTCATGCCGTCCATAATCGCGTCAATGGCCGCCTGCGTGGAGCGCTCGAGATCGGTATCTTCAATACGCAGCACAAACTCACCGCCGAGGTGGCGGGCAAAAAGCCAGGAGTAAAGCGCGGTACGGGCGCCACCGACGTGCAGATAGCCGGTTGGGCTCGGAGCAAAACGGGTTTTGATTTTCATCTGGAGTGCAGCCTTACTTATTTATAGTGTTTATAGCCAACGCAGTAGACGTTGCTATCAATTAATAAAATGTGGCTGACATTCTACCACTCTGCCCTGAATCCTCAACGCCGATAGGGAGTTCACAAAGGCTATTCGATGGATGAATGCGTAAAGAATCAACTACGCGGGCGAGAAATCGGTCAGCTTGTCTACTTTTACGTCGAACAATCATTTTTGTTTTTAAAAACCGTTGACGTAAGTTCAAGGATCCCTATAATGCGACTCCATCACGACGGGGCGATTAGCTCAGTTGGTAGAGCATCTCCTTTACACGGAGGGGGTCGGCGGTTCGAACCCGTCATCGCCCACCACTCTTTTTAGAGTGAACGCGTTGTGATAGTAAGAAGAATTGAGAATTGGGCGATTAGCTCAGTTGGTAGAGCATCTCCTTTACACGGAGGGGGTCGGCGGTTCGAACCCGTCATCGCCCACCAATTCTCAGCCATTTTTCTTACGTTGTGGAGTACCCAGAAGTGGGCGATTAGCTCAGTTGGTAGAGCATCTCCTTTACACGGAGGGGGTCGGCGGTTCGAACCCGTCATCGCCCACCACTTCTGCGGGCCGTTAGCTCAGTTGGTAGAGCAGTTGACTTTTAATCAATTGGTCGCTGGTTCGAATCCAGCACGGCCCACCAATTCAGAGAAAAGCGCCTTTTGGGCGCTTTTTTCGTATGTGAAATCCAGAGTAAATCCGTGATGGAGGCGAACCAGCCGCTGGTTCGAGCCGAGCGAAGCGAGACGACAACGCGCTAGCGTTGCCCGCAGGGTGAGGCCGGAGGCCGAATCAATCCAGCACGGCCCACCACTCTTGATCGACAAGAAGTAGAGAAAAGCGCCTTTTGGGCGCTTTTTTCGTATGTGAAATCCAGAGTAAATCCGTGATGGAGGCGAACCAGCCTCCCCTCCCCACTATCCCAGCGTAAACATCGGCGTCACTTTATGATGCAATGCCGGATTATCACTCTCATCTTTCAGATTCACCCCGGATAACTGCCGCTGAAATGCCTGCTCCAGCAACCAGGCCAGTTTGAAAGCCGCCTGCGGATAATCCAGACCTTCAGGGCGCACATTCGAAATACAATTTCGCTCCGACTCCAGCCTTTTCGTATGCGGCCCCCAGGTCATATAAATGCCCAAACTATCGGGAGATGATAATCCAGGGCGTTCGCCAATCAACATCGCGACGGCTTTTGCCCGCATCACTTCGGCAATATCATCGCCCAGCGCGACGCGTGACTGATGCGCCAGCACCACTGGCCCCAGCGTTAATCCCAGACGTTGCAAATACGGCAACAATGCGGCAATCAGCGGGACAGCCTGCCGGTGAACCGCTTTAGATGAAAGCCCGTCAGCCACCACCAGTACCAGATCGGCTGGCCGGTCGCCGTGATGGGACAACATGTCACGGCTGTCAGCACTCAGTTTCCTGCCCAGATCAGGACGGCATAAATAGGTGGCGCGATCCGGGGCAGCACTGGCGACGGTCAGGGTATTCAGCCCCAACGTATGCAAAGGCGTTTCAAGTTCCTTGCTGGCAAAAGGCAGATGAACCGCGTCCCTGGCCTGCGCATGTGCCATCCCAAATTTCAGCAGTTCTGCCGTCGGCAGGCTCGATCCGGTACGACCCAATGCAATGCGTGCAGCAGTGAACTGCCGCAGCGTCTCCCACGGATTGTGATGAACCAGCGACAAAAGCCCCTTTTCATTCTCATCTGTCATACGGCTGGCCTTAATTGTAATAACGGGTGGGAAGCGCGGGCATCTAGTAACTGTCCCTGTGGGTCAAGAATATGCATTTTCTCCAGCCAACGGGCAAACTCCGGCGCATGTTTTAGCCCGAGAAGTTCGCGGATATAAAGTGCGTCATGAAACGATGTGCTCTGGTAGTTGAGCATAATGTCGTCCGCGCCCGGCACGCCAATCAGAAACGTCAGTCCGGCCGTGCCCAGTAAAGTGAGCAGCGTATCCATATCATCCTGATCGGCTTCGGCATGGTTGGTGTAACAGACGTCGCATCCCAGCGGCAAACCGAGCAATTTGCCGCAAAAATGATCTTCCAGTCCAGCGCGGATAATCTGTTTGCCGTCATAAAGATATTCCGGACCGATAAACCCCACCACGGTATTAATGAGCAGAGGCGAGAAATGCCGCGCAATCGCATAAGCCCGTGCTTCACAGGTCTGCTGATCGACGCCGAAATGCGCATTGGCCGACAGACAACTCCCCTGCCCGGTTTCGAAATACATCACGTTGTTGCCCAGCGTGCCGCGATTGAGGCTGAGCGCCGCTTGTTGCGCTTCCGCCAGTAATGCCAGATTGATACCAAAACCGCTGTTGGCCGCCTCACTTCCGGCAATCGACTGGAAGACCAAATCAACCGGCGCGCCGCGTTCCACCAGTTTGATGGTGTTGGTGACGTGCGTCAGTACGCAGGACTGCGTGGGGATGTCAAAACGCGAGATGATGTCATCAAGCATATAATGTAGATTTTCCAGCAGCGGCAAACTGTCGCTGGCCGGGTTAATGCCAATCACCGCATCACCGGAACCGTACAGCAATCCATCAAGCATACTGGCCGCAATACCCTGCAAATTATCAGTGGGATGATTGGGTTGCAGACGCACGCTCATATGCCCCGGCAAGCCAATAGTATTGCGAAAACGGGTGATCACCCGACATTTCTTCGCCACCAGAATCAGATCCTGATTACGCATGAGTTTACAGACAGCCGCCGCCATTTCCGGGGTAATGCCAGGGGCAACGCGGGCCAGCACGGCACTGTCCGTTTTCTCACTCAGCAACCAGTCACGAAAATCCCCCACAGTAAGATGAGAAATCAACGCAAACGCCTGCACATCGTGGGTATCGATGATGAGCCGGGTCACTTCGTCGCTTTCATACGGGATGAGCAGCTGTTGCAGGAAGGTTTTCAGCGGTAACTCAGCCAGCGCCATTTTGGCAGCCATGCGCTCTTCTGCACTTTCGGCTGCCACCTCCGCCAGATAATCACCGGAACGCGCCGGGGACGCTTTCGCCAGCAGATCCTTCAGGTCACGGAACTGATAACTGCGGTGGCTTAACGTTGTTTGATACATAACGCTCCTCAGGCTGACGGGTTCTGGATATCAAAAGCAGCGAACAAAAAGCGGACAGACAGAAATTATAATAGTCACGTTCTCCGCGCGCAGTACAGCACCGCGCAGCGGTTCACCTCACTTTTTCCGTTTTGTCACCGTGCTGGTTTACACTGTAGCCATCAGAGAATGGGAGAAAAACAGATGACTGAGCAGCAGCAGCGACAAACGATTATTGGCTGGATTGAACAGGATCCTATGCGCATGTTGGCGCTGCGAACGGCGCAAGAGCTGGGACTCAACGACTGGTGTCTGGCCGCAGGCTTTGTGCGCAATCTGGTGTGGGATCGCCTTCATGAGCTAACTCAGACCACGCCGCTCAACGATATCGATGTGATCTATTTTGATTCACAGGTGATCTGCGTGGAAACAGAAAAGCGGCTCGAACAGCGCTTGAGCAAGACTGCTGCGCTGCCGTGGTCGGTTAAAAACCAGGCTCGCATGCACATTCTGCACGATCACCGCCCCTATTCTTCCAGCAGTGAAGCCATGAGCTATTGGGTGGAAACGGAGACGGTGATTGGCGCGACGCTGAGTTCGAACGGTGAGGTAATACTGGTCGCGCCGTTAGGCACGGCAGAACTGTTTGAATTTAGCATCACGGCTAACCCGCGCCACGGCAACCCGCAAGTCATGCTGGAGAGAGCCGAAAGTAAGGGCTGGTTAACCCGCTGGCCGCGCCTGCGGCTGAAAATGTAAGGATTGCGAAAACAGCATAAAGATCCTCTACCGGCCGCCGATACCTGTTGAGCACAATAACGTGTGAAACAGGTTGACCCCATAACGGAGGCAATAATGACAACGATCAATGTCACCACGTCGAATTCGGCGGGCGTCGCGTCATCCAGCGGTGGAGGCGGGCAAATAGCTCAGTTGAACCAACAGATCCAAAAGCTGACACAAAAAATCAAAGATCTCAGTCAGGGCGGCGGCGATTCCGATGCAGCTCAAAAACAGGTGGAATCTATCCAGCAGCAGATTTTGATGTTGCAGGAGCAAATCCAGCAGATCCAGCAACAGCAGGCGCAAAAGGCAGAGCAGAAGGCTGAACAAGCACAGATAGCCGCTAACAGCACCGAAGACAAGAGCGTCAACAAACCGTCCCCATCCGGCCAGATTGATATTTATGTCTGACGCGTCTTTGAAACAGAAACGGCGTTAAAGCAATCCGTGCAGGCTGCGTTTTTCAGTGAGATGCGCCGCCTGTTGTTTCACCACCTGCCAGATAGCCTGAGCCGCCGGTGAGAGTGAACGATTTTTACGCCGAACCAGCATGAGCGCACGGTTAATTTCTGGCGTCAGAGGCCGCACCACGAGTTGGCTACCCTGCGGTAATGGCAGCGCCAGCGCCGGAATAACGCTAATACCAATGCCCGCGTCGACCATTGGAAACAGCGTCGCCGGATGCCCTATCTCTTGTGCAATCACCGCTTCGACCCCCTGCTGCGTCAGCGCGTTGTCGATCAACATCCGGCTTCCTGAAGCATAATCCTGCAATACCAACGGGCAACCATTGAGTTCAGTCCAGTTAACCGAAGACTGGCTGGCGAATGCATGGTCATCGCGACATAGCAGCAGAAAAGGCTCGTGCAGAATCGTCTCGCATTCCAGGTCGGCACTGACACCCGGATCAATCACAATGCCAAAATCCACCTCAGCATTGCGCACGCTGTTAAGCACCAGCCGCTGGGCCTGATCACGCAGCAAGATACGGATTTCCGGGTACTCCTGCCCTCCACTGGCAATGCATTACGGCATCAACTGGGCTGAGATTGTCTGGCTGGAGGCTATGCGCACGCGGCCATTGTGCTGGGTACCAAAACTCCGTGTATCGAGCAGCATGGCGTGCAGCTCATCCAACAGCGGCTCCACGCGGTTGGCCAGACGCCTGCCGGCGTCTGTCAGCACCACTTCACGCGTCGTCCGGTCCAGTAACCGCACGCTCATTTCGGTTTCCAGCTCCTTCATACTGTGGCTGATAGCCGACTGACTCAGCCCAATGGCATCTCCGGCCCGGCTAAAACTCTCATAACGGGCCACGGCCACAAATACGCGAAGCTGCCTGAGTGAATAATTCATGAATAAATTTCATCAATGTATTAAATAAATCAATTTTTTAATTGTATACCCACCGTTCAGAATAGGTGCATTGATTTACGTCGTTCCTTCCTTTTATTGAGAACTACTATGCGATTTTTGCCCGATCGTTTCACCCTGACGTTAATTGCAACCGTGCTGCTGGCGACGTTTTTTCCTGCCAGCGGCGTCTTCGTCGCCTTCTTTAATAACCTGACTATCATCGCCATTGGCCTGCTGTTTTTTATGCACGGCGCCAAGCTGTCGCGGGAAGCGATTTTCGCCGGGAGTAATAACTGGCGACTGCATTTATGGGTGATGTTCAGCACCTTTATTCTGTTCCCAACGCTGGGATTACTGTTTCAGTGGTGGCATCCGGTCGATGTCAGCCCGCAAATTTACAGCGGATTTGTCTACCTGTGCATTTTGCCTGCGACCGTACAGTCGGCGATCGCCTTTACGTCTCTGGCTGGCGGTAACGTCGCCGCGGCAGTGTGCAGCGCGTCAGCATCCAGCCTGCTGGGTATTTTTGTCTCGCCGTTGCTGGTCGGCCTGCTGATGCATGTTCAGGGCTCTACCGGAGACAGCCTGCAACAAATCTGGCACATCGTACTGCAATTGCTGGTGCCGTTTGTGGCCGGACACCTACTGCGCCCGCTGATTGGCGGATTTGTCGAGCGGCACCGCAAGATGATCGGCAAAACCGATCAGACCTCGATTTTGTTGGTGGTCTATTCAGCGTTCAGTGAGGCTGTCACGCAGGGAATATGGCATCAGGTGGGGTTGGGTTCGTTGCTGTTTATCGTGGTCTTCAGCCTGGTACTGCTGACGTTTATTCTGGTGATCAATACGTATATGGCCCGCTGGATGGGATTCAGTAAGCCTGATGAAATCACGATTGTCTTTTGTGGTTCGAAGAAAAGTCTGGCGAACGGCATTCCGATGGCAAATATTCTGTTTCCGGTCAGCGCTATTGGCATGATGGTGCTTCCGCTGATGATTTTCCATCAGGTTCAATTGATGACCTGCGCCGTGCTGGCAAAGCGTTATAAGGATAAGCAGGCAGCGAAAGCCGCTGAGCCACAGAGCCGGGTGCAGGCTAAAGCCAATTGATATCCGGGAAATGACAGGCAGAATAAAGGCGCTGATTTCAGCGCCTTTTGGTTATTCGTCAGTGCCGGAAAGCCCGGGGCCGCCGCGCCGCAACGGGTTGATCAGACTTTGCAAACCTTCACTTTTGATCGCCAGCGTCAGTTGCATCAGGTCGCCTAGTTTGCCCGCCGGGAATTCTTCCTTGCGGGCAAACCACAGCAGATATTCCTCGGGCAAATCAATTAATACACGCCCGGCATATTTGCCGAACGGCATTTTCATGTTGGCGATTTCAATCAGATCTTCTTTTTCCATGGCGATTATTCACCCAGCAGACGGATCATTTCCGCTTCATCAATCACTTCAATCCCCAGTTCCTGCGCTTTAACCAGCTTGGAACCGGCCGCTTCACCGGCAATCACCAGATCGGTTTTCTTCGACACACTGCCGGACACTTTCGCCCCGAGCGCCGTCAGACGATCTTTGGCTTCGTCGCGCGACAGCACGGTCAGCGATCCGGTCAACACCACGGTTTTACCGGCGAACGGGCTGTCGATCTCTTCAGGAACGATCACCTTAACCTCAGGCCAGTGAATGTTAATTTCAGGGCTGAGCAGCTCGTCAATCACCTGCTGGTTATGCTCTTCTGAAAGGAAATTCACCACGTGTTTAGCCACTACGTCACCCACGTCGGGCACGGATTTCAGCGATTCTATGTCGGCCGCGCGCAGGGCATCAATCGAACCGTAGTGAGCAGCCAAATTGGCCGCCGTTGATTCTCCAACTTCGCGGATCCCGAGCGCATAAAGAAAACGGGCCAGCGTAGTTTCTCTGGATTTTTCCAGCGCGTTCACCACATTCTGCGCAGATTTCGGCCCCATACGGTCCAGACCGGTGAGCTTGCCCGCCGTCAGACGGAACAGATCGGCGGGGTTTTTGACGTACTCTTTTTCTACCAACTGATCGATAATTTTATCGCCCATGCCGTCCACGTCCAGCGCGCGGCGGGAGACGAAATGCTTAAGCGCTTCTTTACGCTGCGCACCGCAAATCAGGCCACCGGTACAGCGGGCCACGGCTTCGCCTTCCACACGTTCGACGTCAGAATTACACACCGGACAATGTGTCGGGAACACCACTTCACGGGCATTTTCCGGGCGCTCATCCATCACCACGCCGACAACCTGCGGGATAACATCCCCGGCACGGCGGACAATCACTGTATCGCCGATACGCAGACCGAGACGTTCGATTTCATCGGCATTGTGCAGTGTCGCATTGCTGACCATGACACCGGCAACCAGCACCGGCTCAAGACGCGCAACGGGCGTGATAGCACCGGTACGACCAACCTGAAATTCGACGTCTTTCACCAGCGTGATCTGTTCCTGCGCCGGGAATTTAAACGCCGTTGCCCAGCGCGGTGCGCGGGCGACAAAACCTAAGGTTTCCTGGATATCGAGCGAGTCAATTTTTACAACAACGCCATCAATGTCAAAACCCAGCGTAGCGCGGTCAACCTCTACCTGACGGTAAAACGCCAGCACTTCGTCGCTGCCAGTACACAGGCGAACGCGATCGCTGACCGGCAGTCCCCACGCTTTAAACTGGTGCAAACGGGCGATATGGCTGCGCGGCAGTTCTCCGTCCTCCAAAACCCCTACGCCATAGCAGAAAAAGGTCAGCGGACGTTTAGCGGTAATACGCGGGTCGAGCTGGCGCAGTGAACCTGCGGCAACGTTGCGCGGGTTAGCGAATACTTTGCCTCCGGTGCGCCGCGCTTCTTCATTCAGCGCCTCAAAACCAGGCTGTGGCATGAACACTTCTCCGCGCACTTCGAGACGTGCCGGAATATTTTCACCGCGTAAACGCAGAGGGATCGCGCGGATAGTGCGCACGTTAGCCGTAATATTCTCGCCCGTGGTGCCGTCGCCGCGGGTGGCAGCCTGAACCAGCTCACCGTTTTCATACAGCAGGCTGACGGCCAGCCCGTCAAGTTTCAACTCACAACAAAATGTCAGTGGCTCAGTAGTTTTCAGACGGTCCTGCACACGCTTGTAAAATGCCAAATAGCTTTCGTCATCGAAGACGTTATCCAGCGACAGCATGGGCACCTGATGTTTTACCTGCTCGAAAGCGGAGATGGGTGCAGCCCCGACGCGCTGGGTCGGGGAATCGGCAGTGATCAGTTCAGGATGCGCAGTTTCCAGCTCGCGCAGCTTGTGCATCAGGCGGTCATATTCCGCATCAGGGACTTCGGGGGCGTCGAGCACGTGATACTGATATTCATGATGGCGCAGCTGGGTGCGCAATTGATTGATTTGATTTTCGATTGTGGCCATGACTCACCATGAAGATAAAAAACCCCCGGCTAGCGGGGGTCATTGGAAGGAGATAACAACGGGAAACGCGTTTTACCTGTTTAGGCAGTCGCGTCGAGAACCTCGCGGATCCGCGCTTTATAGGTTTCCAG
Source organism: Enterobacterales bacterium (assembly GCA_003864575.1). Taxonomy (GTDB): domain Bacteria; phylum Pseudomonadota; class Gammaproteobacteria; order Enterobacterales; family Enterobacteriaceae; genus Ewingella. The sequence goes on along the minus strand of BHES01000081.1, from coordinate 2,177 downwards.
TTTTTGTGGTGTGATCATCCGGCGCTCATCATCAAGCACCATTCCACCCACATCATCAGCAATACGTTGTGCTGACTGTAATAACAATTTGAAATTATGATGTGCATCGCCGAAGCAAGGAACCATCATAAACAGCGTGATACCTGGCGTGGAGAAGTCAGACATATTTTCAGGGTCGAAAGAACCTGGCTTAACCATGTTGGCCAGACTGAACAGAACCGGACCACTTCCCGCCGGGCTGACATGCCGGTGGAAAATGTTCATGGCACCAAACTGGAAGCCGGACTGAAGCACGCTGTTGAGCAGAACTTCGCCGCCGATCACGCCACCCTGATGGGCAGAAACGTGCAATACCAGAACGGTTTCTTTCAGTTTCTCTTTCACCACTGGCTGGTCTTCGGCCGGTGCAAAAGGTGCATCATGATGTGGCTCAGCTTTGGCAGCAGGTGCTGCATCAGCATGAATTTCTGCCGGCGGAACCGGTGCGTTACGCTTTTCATCGTGCTGAGGAGAAAAATCAACAACGGGTTCGCGGCGTGTAGCATCTACCGGTTCAGCAGCCGAATAACCGCTCAGCAAAGGATCACCCTGAGGCGAAGCCGGTTGCTGCACAGGCTGACGCACAGGTGCTTGTTGCACAGGTGGTGCCTGTGGCGGACGCTGCGGTTGAGTGCGAACAGGAGCAACTTGCTCAGGTTCGTCATAGAGGTCCAGTGTAGGTTCATCCTGCGGATACGCGGGACGCACGCGCACTTCACCTACCCCGTCAACGAAATCGTCGGCAGGAGATTGCTCTCGTTCTTTTTTCACACGTTTAGCTGGACGATCGCGAAAAAGCGAAGAGCGTTCTTTACGGCTGGTCCACAAACCGTGCAATAACAACGCTATTATGGCGATCGCGCCAACAACGATTAATATCAGACGCAAATCCTGCATCATTGCTATCTCTAGGTTGTTCTAATTCATTGCCACCACGGCAAACATTCACATTTCTAACTCTATTTGCCTGAGTTGATAAGTGCAAGTCTCGGCTCTACTTTCTGCTAATAAACATGATTGACACACCTCTTTTTGCTGCTTTTTCAACCAATGGACAGCTAGCAAGTGTAAAATCATACCGATATGATAGCCCATGTCCTTCAACTCAGAGAGAAAATTTCGTTTATGGCATCTTCACAAGGCGCTAATCAGGTTAATGGCGTGCACTATTTCAGCCGCGGCTGGTCGCTGATATCCCTTGCCGGTATCCGCCGCTTTGTCGTTTTACCGCTGCTGGTCAACATTATTTTAATGGGGGGTGCGTTCTGGTGGTTGTTCGCGAAACTGGGGGAATGGATCCCCGCGATGATGAGTAAAATCCCGGCCTGGCTGAGCTGGTTGGATTATTTGCTGTGGCCTATTGCGGTGCTGTCGGTACTACTGGTGTTCAGTTACCTGTTCAGTACGGTTGCTAATATCATTGCCGCGCCGTTCAGCGGCCTGCTGGCTGAGCAGTTGGAAGCCCGATTGACCGGAAAAACGCTGCCTGATACCGGCATCTGGGACATCATGAAAGATCTGCCCCGCATCATGAAGCGTGAATGGCAGAAGCTGGCCTATTACCTGCCACGTGCCATCGTGTTGCTGGTGCTCTATTTTATCCCGGGTATCGGCCAGACGGTTGCGCCGGTGCTGTGGTTTCTGTTCAGTGCCTGGATGCTGTCGATTCAATACTGTGACTACCCATTTGATAACCACAAAGTGAGTTTCCTCGACATGCGCCGTTCACTGGGGCGCCATAAGATTGATAACTTACAGTTTGGCGCGCTGGTGAGCCTGTTTACTATGGTGCCGGTGCTGAATCTGGTCATCCTACCGGTGGCCGTTTGCGGCGCAACGGCGATGTGGGTTGACCGCTATCGCACGCTGCATATGGTGGACAATAAAGACATTTCAAACACCCGCCGTCCCTGATACTTCTTTCGCACCAGCTATCCTCTGCGGGTAGCTGGTGACGCACTATTGATCTTGCGCCTGAAACGCAGGTTTTAATAACATATGTCTTAATAACATATACACAGTTAACTTGAAGATGCATTTTTCAGCATCTGGAAGTTGTCATTAATTCGGCGTGGCAACGCACCAGAAAGTCCCGGTAATATTTCACTAAAAAATCGTCTTATCTCCTCCCGGAACTG
>BHES01000080.1 GCA_003864575.1 Enterobacterales bacterium | reverse complement strand
GCCAATAATATTAAGATATGCGTAAACATTAGCATCAACTGCTAGTCTTCGCATCTGAACCAGCGCATATGCCAACAGATAGCAAAACACGCCAATTAAGCCCACAACGGTATGCAGTTCCACCGGTCATTTCCCATTTCCAAATTCATTCACAGGCAAAATAAAGCTTTCCGGGGTGTTCTGCCGCGCATTTTTCGCATACCCTCATGATAAATTCTCATGCAAGTTCATGGAGGTGTTTTGATATAAATCATTCGGAGAGAATACAAATACTGATCCACTTTTGCCTGCAATCACCAGGTTTCGCCACCACGGAGTCATACAATAATATGAAAGATAAAAATTCCGCTTTGACGCAATTAATGCAGGATGCAAAACTCAGCCGCCGCGGCTTTATTACCAGCGCTGCCGCTGTGGGTATTACTACCGCTTATGGACTTTCGCCTTTATCTGCATTTGCCGCTGAACCCAAGAAAGGCGGCGTATTAAAACTGGGAATGTCAGGCGGTAACACCAGTGACACCTTAGATCCCACATTATTCAGCGACTGGGTGCCATTAAATCAGGCATATATGCTGATGAACGGCCTGGTGGAGATCGACGAAAATAACAAAGCCATTCCTGAATTATTTGCCAACTGGGAAGCCAAGCCCGGCGCCACCGAATGGCTATTCACCTTGCAGGATGGCGTGACATTCCACAACGGCAAGAAACTCGATGCCGACGACATTATTTATTCCATCAATTTACACCGTGGTGATAAATCCAAAAGCGCCATTAAAACCCAGCTGGCACCGATCACTGGCCTGACCAAACAGGGCGATAAGCAAATCCTGATCACGCTGGATAGCGGCAACGCCGACCTGCCTTATTTGCTGGCGGATTATCACCTGCTGGTGGTGCCAAACGGCTTTACCGACTGGTCTCACCCCATTGGGACTGGCGGTTTTACCTTCGACCAATATGAGCCTGGCGTACGCTCGCTGTTCAAACGCAACCCGAACTACTGGAAAAAAGACCGCGCCTTTGTGGACGCCGTGGAAGTCATTGTCATTAATGACCCGACCGCACGCACTAACGCCCTGATTTCCGGGCAAGTTCATGCCATCAACCGGGTTGATTTCAAAACTGTCGATTTCCTCAAACGCAGCCCGATGCTTAACATTGTGCGCTCCTCCGGCGGCCAGCACTTCACCTTCCTGATGGATTGCAGCGTCGCGCCGTTTAACAACAACGACGTGCGCATGGCGATCAAACACGGCATCGACCGACAGAAAATTCTCGACACCGTGCTGCGCGGCTACGGCTCGCTTGGCAACGACCATCCGATCCCAAAAACTGACCGCTTCTTCAACCACCAGTTGGAACAGCGTGTGTACGATCCGGATAAATCCGCCTTCTACCTGAAAAAAGCCGGGCTGACCGACCTGAAAGTGGAGCTTTCCTCCTCTGACGCCGCGTTTGCCGGGGCTCTCGACGCCGCCGCCCTGTTCCAGGGACAGGCGCAAAAAGGCGGGATTCAGGTCAGTATTAAACGCCAGCCAGCCGACAGCTACTGGGACGATGTATGGATGAAAGCCCCGTTCAGTATGGGCTACTGGGGCGGACGCCCGACTGCGGACCAGATGTTCTCGACCGCCTACCAGTCCACCGCCAAGTGGAACGATACGCACTGGAAAGATGACAAGTTTGACCAGCTGTTGGTACAGGCCCGCTCCCTGCTCGACGACAGCAAACGCGCCGAAATCTACGGCGAGCTGCAAAGCATGGTGCGCGATAACGGCGGTGCGATGATCCCTCTGTTCGGTGACTATCTCGATGCTGCCAACAAGAAAGTCGGCGGCATTAAACCGCATCCGATGTTCAACTTCATGGGTGGTCGTCTGGCCGAGCGCGTCTGGCTGGAGGCATGATGAAGAAGAGGATTTTACAACGCGTACTGCTTGGCGTGGGTACGCTTTGGCTGGTGTCCCTGCTGATTTTTGTCGGAACAGAAATGCTGCCGGGGGACGTGGCGACCGCCATCCTCGGCCAGAGTGCCACGCCGGAGACGGTCGCCGCGATGCGTCTGCAACTGGGCCTCGACGAACCCGCTGTCCTGCGTTATCTCCACTGGCTGGTGGGGATTTTACATGGTGATTTAGGCAACTCTCTGGCAAACGGCAGGCCGATTGGTAACGAGCTGCTGCCGCGTTTGGGTAATACGCTGTTTCTGGCGGGTTACGCCGCCATCATCGCCATTCCGCTGGCCGTGGGTCTGGGCATTGCCTCAGCCATCTGGCGGGGGTCGGTGTTTGACCGGCTGGCCAATACGTTGACGCTTATCAGTATTTCGGTACCGGAGTTTTTCGTCGGTTATGTACTGGTGATCGCCTTTGCCATTCGGCTGACGTGGTTCCCCAGTCTGGCGATGGTTGACTCCGGTACCTCGTTCGCCGAGCGGCTGTATGTCTGCACGTTACCCATGTTGACCCTGACGCTGGTGGTGCTGGCACATATGCTGCGCATGACCCGTGCCTCAGTCACCGCCGTAATGTCCAGCCCCTACATCGAAAGCGCCGTGCTAAAAGGCATTTCACGCTGGCGGATTGTGGTGTCACATGCCCTGCCTAACGCCCTCGCCCCCATCATCAACGTGGTCGCTTTCAACCTCGCCTATCTGGTGGTCGGGGTGATCCTGGTGGAAGTGGTGTTTGTCTATCCGGGCATCGGTCAGTACATGGTGGACGCCGTCACCAAGCGTGATCTGCCGGTGGTTCAGGCCTGCGGACTGCTGTTTGGCGGCACCTATATTTTCCTCAATACCACCGCTGATTTGCTGGCGATTTGGTGTAACCCACGTTTACGCCATGCGCGCTAGAGGCCGGATATCATGAAACGTTCATTTATCAACATTCCAGTCTCAGCCTGGATAGGCATCATTATCATTGCGGTCAACCTGCTGGCGGCGATTTTCGCCCCCTGGCTGGCACCGCACACAGAGACCGAACAGGTCGGCGATATCTGGCTGCTGCCGTCGGCGGCCACGCCGTTCGGCACCGACAGTCTGGGCCGCGACATGCTGTCACGGATCCTGTTTGGTGCCCGCACGACCATCGCCATCGCGCTGACCATCACCTTCACTTCGTTTGTTATCGGCATCATCACCGGCTTTGCGGCGGCAATTTATGGCAAATGGGTGGACGTGGTACTGACGCGCATCGTCGATACCGTTATGTCCATTCCCGTGCTGATTTTCGCCCTGATGGTGCTCTCCGTAATGGGGACCTCTATTCCGGTACTGGTGCTGACCATCGCCCTGCTCGACTCCACCCGCGTGTTTCGTCTGGCGCGTCTGGTGGCGCAGGCCATTGTTTGCCAGGAATATGTTGAAGCTGCACGCCTGCGGGGCGAAGGTCTGTTTTGGGTGCTGCGCAAAGAAATTTTGCCTAACGCTATCCCTCCGCTGCTGGCGGAATTCGGCATGCGTTTTTGCTTCACCTTCCTGTTCATCGCGGGCTTAAGTTTCTTAGGATTAGGTATTCAGCCACCGTATGCCGACTGGGGCAGCATGGTGCGTGACAACGCACAGGCGATTAACTTCGGCCAGTTCGCCCCGCTTTACCCGGCTGCGGCCATTGCCGTACTGACCATTGGCGTCAATCTGGTGGTTGACTGGCTTCTGGCCCGCAACAGCCTGCCACACGGAGAAGAAGCATGAGCCAATTTACTCAGGAACTGATTCTGGAAATGCGTGGACTGCGGGTGGAAACCCTCGACGGTTCGCCACTGGTACACAATATCTCGCTGCAACTGGCGCGGGGGGAAGTCCTGGGGCTTATCGGTGAATCAGGCGCGGGTAAATCCACCATCGGGCTGGCCGCACTCGGCTATGCGCGTCAGGGTTGCCGGATTGCCGGTGGCGAAGTGATCCTCGACGGCACGGATATTGTTTCGCAGCCGGCGCGCATCAAACGTGAATGGCGTGGGCGCCGCGTAGCGTATGTGGCCCAGAGCGCCGCCGCCGCCTTCAACCCGGCGCTGACCATTGAGAAGCAAGTGTGCGAAGGCCCGATCCGTCACGGCCTCATGAACAAAGAGGAGAGCCGCCAGTGGGCCATCACCCTGTTCCGTTCGCTGGATCTGCCGGACCCGGAAAATATCGGTCAACGCTATCCGCACCAGCTTTCCGGCGGCCAGCTACAGCGCGCCATGGCGGCGATGGCCATGTCCTGCAAGCCGGACTTACTGGTGATGGACGAACCGACCACCGCGCTGGACGTCACCACGCAAATCGAAGTGCTGGTGATGCTGCGCAAACTGGTGCGCGAATTCAATACGGCGGCGCTCTATATTACCCACGATCTGGCCGTGGTCGCCCAACTGGCCGACCGCATCATGGTGTTACGTCACGGCAAAGAGGTGGAAACCGGCACTACGGATAACATTCTCAACCGTCCGCAGCAGGAGTACACCCGCCGTCTGGTGGCCGAGCGTGAACACGCCGCAGCCCCGGTGACCGCTTCGCAGCCCTCCGGCAGCGCGGCGCTGTTAACCATCAGCAAGCTGAGTACCGGCTATAACCGCAAAAAAGTGGTCAACGATATCAATCTCCAGCTGCCGCGTGGCAAAACGCTGGCGATCATCGGTGAGTCTGGCAGTGGTAAAAGTACCCTGGCGCGGGCGCTGGTGGGTTTGCTACCCGATACCGAAGGGTCGGTTGAGTTCGACGGTGTCACTCTTGCGCCGCTCTATCAGCAGCGGCAGAAAGAGACGCTGCGCCGTATCCAGATGATCTATCAGTTGCCCGATGTAGCGCTCAATCCGCGTCAGACCATTCTCGAGCTGATTGGCCGCCCCGTGGCGTTCTATTTCGGGCTGAACAAACGTCAGGTTCGCGCGCGGGTGGAAGAGTTACTGAAGCTGACCGAATTGCCGCTCAAACTGATTGACCGCTATCCCGGCGAACTTTCCGGCGGGCAGAAACAGCGCGTCTGTATTGCCCGCGCGCTGGCGGCAGAGCCTGAACTGATCATCTGCGATGAAGCGACGTCGGCCCTTGACCCGCTGGTGGCGGAAGAGGTGCTGAATCTGCTACGCGGGTTGCAGGAAAAGCTGGGCCTCTCCTACCTGTTTATCACCCATGATCTCGGCACGGTAAAACGCATCGCCCATCAGGTGGCGGTGATGTATCAGGGCAATATTGTCGCCAGCGGTGATACCACCGTAGTGTTCAGCCCGCCGATGCATGGTTACACTGAAAAACTCCTGACCTCGGTGCCGGAAATGCGCACCGACTGGCTCGATGAGGTGCTGACATTGCGTTCCGCCTCTATTCCCACCGAGAAATCTTCACACACAGGCGCATTATGAGCACTAAACGCATCATTACTGAGTTCCCCCATCAGGTCACCACGGTGGAACATCTGTGGATCACACTGAGTGACGGCACACGTCTTGCCGCCCGTTTATGGCTGCCGGATTCCGCCGGTGACACGCCGGTTCCGGCCATTTTGGAATACATTCCCTATCGCAAACGCGACGGTACGCGCACCCGCGACGAACCCATGCACGGCTATTTTGCCGGGAACGGTTACGCCGTGATCCGCGTTGATATGCGCGGCAGCGGTGAGTCCGACGGTCTGCTGGCGGATGAATATCTGTTGCAGGAACAAAACGATGCACTCGAAGTGATTGAGTGGATAACCGCGCAGCGCTGGTGCAGCGGTAACGTCGGCATGATGGGCAAATCCTGGGGCGGTTTTAACGCGTTACAGGTTGCCGCGCGCCGTCCGGCGGCCCTGAAAGCCATCATCACCGTCTGTTCCACCGACGACCGCTACCGCGACGATATTCACTACAAAGGTGGTTGCCTGCTCAACGACAACCTGTGGTGGGGCGGCATTATGCTGGCCTACCAAAGCCGTCCTGCCGACCCGGCACTGGTGGGTGATGGCTGGTACAACGAATGGTTACACCGCCTGGAAAATATGCCGTTTTTCCCGGCGCTGTGGATGGAACATCCGCTGCGCGATCGCTACTGGCAGCACGGCTCCGTGTGTGAAGACTGGTCAGCGATCCGCTGTCCGGTGCTGGCGATTGGCGGCTGGGCGGATGCCTACAGCAACGCCATTTTCCGCCTGATGGATAACCTGAAAGTCGCACGCCGCGCCATTATTGGCCCGTGGGCACACGTTTATCCGCAGGACGGTACGCCGGAACCGGCCATTGGTTTCTTACAGGAAGCCTTAACCTGGTGGGATCACTGGCTTAAAGACGAACAGAACGACGCGATGAGCGGCCCGATGATTCAGGCCTGGCAACAAGACAGTCAGCCACCGTCGGCCCAGCGCCCGGTCAGTAAAGGACGCTGGGTTGGTTTTGACCGCGGTACGGCCAGTAATGTTACCCACGATACCCTCTGGCTGACGCGCGGCCAACTTAACCGGCAGCCGGATGCGGATGCCGGGGTGATGTCTATCTGCTCGCCACAAAACCACGGGCTGATGTCCGGAGAATCGATGGGCGCAGGCGTGCTGGGTGAAACGCCGCCCGATCAACGCGTGGACGACGGCAATGCGGAGATTTTCGATGGCGAGCCGCTGGCCGAACCGCTGTCAATCTTCGGATTCCCGGAATTTACCGTCGAGCTGAGCAGCGACAAACCGGCGGCCATGTTATACGTGCGGCTGTCGGATGTTTCGCCTGATGGCGCCGTCAATCGTGTCACTCACGGCTGGCTGAACCTCGCGCATCTGCAAGGCCACGATCAATCTGTGCCGCTGGTGCCGGGGCAGAAAGTCCGCGTACCGGTCCAACTGGACGGCATTTCACACCGCTTCGAAACCGGTCATCGCCTGCGTATTTCACTGGCAACCACCTATTGGCCGATGATCTGGCCGATGGCCGAAGCCGCCACGCTGACGCTGGATCTACACTCTGCTCAGCTGTCGCTGCCGGTGTGTGAACAGCCTTTAGAAATCGACGGACCCAATAACCAGCCGGAAAGCGCCGCACCCACGCCGCAAACCTTGCTGACGCAGGGCCGTGTGGATCGCTCGGTCAGCTATGACTTCCTGACCGACAGCTGGACCTGCATCACCAACGGCGAAGGTGGCGTATTTGGGGAAGGCGTGTATCGCTTCGACGACATCGACACCACCGTCGACCACAACCTGCGCCGTGAGCTGAGCGTCAGTAATTCAGACCCGCTTTCAGCCCGCTATCTGCTGACGCAAACCATGAAAATCGGGCGCGAAGGCTGGTGGATTGAGGCGGTGATCACGCTTGATATGCGCAGTGACCTGACGCATTTCATCGTCAGTGGCGATATGGTGGTCAGCCTCAACGGCGAGGAAGAGTTCACCAAATACTGGCATGAACGGATTGCGCGTTAAGCGTCAGGAATAACCGCCGTGATATCCTGACTTTCCAATAACCGCCCGTCCTGCGCGCGAAGTTCGATTTTGCGCAGCGGCTGGCGGTTTTTTACATCCACCAGCCGGGTACAAGGTTCGCCGTCCGCAAACAGATACTCACTGCCCCACTGCCCTAAAGCCACCAAAATCGGCTGCAATGCGATGCCCTTGTCCGTCAGGACATAATCCTGATAGGCCGAGCCATCGGAGGCCGGTTCCACCCGTAAAATTTCTTCTGCCACCAGCGCCTTTAGCCGCGTACTCAAAATATTTTTAGCCGCCCCCAGGCTGCGCTGAAACTCGCTAAAGCGGGTCATGCCGCGCATCGCGTCGCGCACAATCAGCAGCGTCCACCAGTCACCGATCAAATCCAGCGCGCGTGCGGTCGGACAAGGGGTATTTTCCAGACGAGTTCGTTTCATCAACCTGCTCCTTAAGCGATCAGCCTGTGATTATGAAAAATGCGCTGATTAAAAATTCTGGTTGCATTATAGAACTACCTCGCGTAATTATCATCTAGTTTCATAATTAAACCACAATCACTCCTATCGAGGTATGACACTATGGCTCCATTAACGCATTCAAAACCTGTCGCTCTGATCACCGGTGCCTCCAGCGGGATTGGTGCAACCTATGCTGACCGTCTGGCAAAACGTGGCTACGACCTGGTGCTGGTCGCCCGTGACGGCAAACGTATGCAAGCGCTGGCGGCACAGCTTCACGCCGCCACCGCCGTCGCGATTGAGGTCCTTCCGGCGGACCTGACTCACCATGATGACCTGCTGCGGGTAGAGGATTATCTGCGCAGCCATCCTGAAATTTCCCTGCTGGTGAATAACGCCGGTGCATCGCTGCCGGGTGGCTTCGACACCAGTGATGCCGAGACTATCGACCATCTGATTCGGCTGAACGTCACCTCCGTTGCGCGTCTCTCCCGCGTGGCGCTGGACGGTCTGTTGCAACATCCGAACGGTGCCATCATCAATATCGCCTCCGTGATGGCCCTGGCACCGGAGCTGCGTTCGGCGGTCTATTCCGCGACCAAAGCCTTTGTGCTGACGTTCACCCAGACGCTGCAATGTGAGCTGGAAGAGCGTGGTCTATACCTGCAAGCCGTGCTTCCGGCCGCTACCCGCACAGAAATCTGGGAAAAGTCCGGGCGGAATCCGGATGATTTACAGGGGTTAATGGAAGTGGGTGATCTGGTTGACGCGGCATTGGTGGGCTTTGATCGCAAAGAAAAAATCACTATCCCGCCGTTACATAATGAAAAGCAGTGGGACGACTACGATGCCCTACGCGTGGCGATGCTGCCGGGCTTTATGCAGTCGCAGCCGGGTGAACGCTATACCCGCTAATGTCCGTTAATATCCGTTAACACACTGCCCCCTGACCAGCGAAGCAAATTCGCTGGTCAATTCCCCGCCTCTTTGCAAAGATAACAAAACATTAACGTTCAAATTGTTATGTGATTTTTATCTGGCTTGCCAACCTCATTCCTTCGCGCATTGAGACTAAAACCATGACTGATTATGTAATAAATCCCCCTGCCATTGCGTCACTGGCCGTTGAAGACCAACAGGCCCGCTTCCCGCTGCGCCGCGTGTACTGTGTCGGGCGAAATTATGCCGACCACGCCCGTGAAATGGGCCATAACCCGGATCGCGAACCGCCGTTTTTCTTCTCTAAACCCGCTGACGCCGTGGTCCCGGCAGACGGTGACGTGCCTTACCCGTCGCTGACGAACGAATTGCACTATGAAGTAGAACTGGTGGTGGCGATCGGTAAAGGCGGCAAAGACATTGCGCCGCAAGATGCGCTGGAACACGTATGGGGTTACAGCGTCGGAGTGGATTTAACCCGCCGCGATTTGCAGGCGCAGGCGAAGAAAGCCGGACGCCCGTGGGATCTGTCAAAAGGCTTCGACGCCTCCGCGCCGACCCACCCGCTGCTGCCGGTAAGCCAAACCGGACACCCATCGGAAGGCAATATCTGGCTGAACGTTAACGGCGAAGTGCGCCAGCAGGGTAATTTGAACGAGCAGATCTGGCAGGTGCCTGAAGTCATCAGCATCCTATCCCAGGCGGTAGAACTGCAACCCGGCGACCTGATTTACACCGGTACGCCAGCTGGCGTAGGGGAGATTAAACCGGGCGACGTCGTGACCGGCGGCATCGAGAACATCGGCACGTTCAGCTTCATCCTCGTCTGATAAAAAAGGGCGCGACATGTTATGCCGTGCCCTTCTTCATTAACCATCACAAACCATCATACTTAAACCTGATTATTGATTCTCTTCACTCGCGTGATGTGCTTCTTCGTGCGCCACCTGTTCGGCTTTCACTTCTTTCGCGCGGTTGCGTAAACCGTACCAGCCCAGCACCAGCAGAATGATCACGACAGGGATCGTGCCCACGGTGAAGGTGCCGTTCGGGTAGTCAAAGGCCATCAACACCAGCACGCTGGCGAGGAAAACCAGCGTCAGCCAGGAAGTCACCGGCGCCCAGGGCATTTTGAAGGAGACTTCTTTAGCCTTGCCCTCTTTGATGGCTTTCCGCAGTTTCATCTGGCAAACCACGATAAAGGCCCATGAGCTCAGGATACCCAGAGACGCAACGTTCAGTACGATCTCAAACACCTGAGATGGCACGTAATAGTTCAGCACCACGCCAATGACATAGATACCGACGGTGACCAGGATCCCGGCGTACGGCACCTGCTGAGCGTTCATTTTTGACATGAACTTCGGCGCAGAACCGCCCATCGAGAGTGAACGAAGAATACGTCCGGTCGAGTAAAGGCCAGAGTTAAGGCTCGACAGCGCAGCGGTCAGTACCACGATATTCATAATGGTACCGATGTAAGGCACGCCGAGTTTGCTGAAGAAAGTCACGAACGGGCTTTGCCCCGCCTGATACGCATTCCACGGCAGCAACAGCACCAGCAGCACCACTGAACCGACGTAAAACAGCGCAATACGCCAGATCACGCTATTGATGGCTTTCGGCAACACTTTTTCCGGATCTTTCGTTTCACCGGCTGCGGTTCCCACCAACTCAATGGCGGCAAAAGCGAACACCACGCCCTGCACCAGCACCAGCGCCGGTAACAGACCGTGCGGGAAGATACCGCCGTTGTCGGTAATGAGGTGCAGACCGGTCGCGTTACCCGCCACCTCTTTACCGGTTCCGAGCACCACGACGCCGACAATCAGGAACAGCGCGATGGCCGCCACTTTGATCAGCGCAAACCAAAATTCCATTTCGGCAAACCATTTCACGCCGATCATATTCATCGTGCCGACAATCGCCAGCGCGCCAAGGGCAAACATCCACTGCGGGATATCCCCGAAGGTACCCCAGTAATGCATATAAAGTGCGACGGCGGTGATATCCACAATGCCGGTCATCGCCCAGTTGAGAAAGTACATCCAGCCCGCCACATAGGAGGCTTTTTCGCCGAGGAATTCACGCGCGTAAGAGACAAAGCTGCCGCTGGTCGGGCGATGTAATACCAGTTCGCCCAGCGCCCGGAGGATGAAGAAAGAGAAGATACCGCACACCGCATACACAATGGCCAGCGCCGGACCGGCCATTTGTAAACGCGCACCAGCCCCGAGGAATAAGCCAGTACCGATAGAACCACCGATAGCAATCATCTGAACCTGACGGTTGCCCATACTCTTGTGATAACCGTCGTCATGTGAATCCAACCAACGTCGCTTAGCAGCCTGTTTGGCCTCAGCAGACTTTCTATGTAATCGCATTTTATCCTGTTCTCCAAAATGCCCGATGCCTGAAGTCTTTACAGGCAAACGATTGCAGATGCTGACGTTTACGCGGCTTTGCCGCTGTATTATTTTTAGCTAGTACCGAATACTCAACATCATTTGCGTTGCAGCAAGGCGGCCAACGATGCAGCGGCGCGAAGGATGATGGGTATTTCCGGCGTTGGATGCTACCCGTTCTCACCTTGAGTGGCAAAAAAAAACGTCGGGTAAAAGTGTGAACAGTCATAATTCGTGACAGAAAATTTGTGGTCGAAAAAAGCTTAACGACCTTCTGCGCTGCGGCTCTCTTTGCGCACCCTCTCTATGTTGATCGACAGATACATGATCTCTTCAGTGCTCAATTCGCGCTGATAATGTGCGGTCAGATAGGTACTTATTTTTTCCGCGCAGGCCCAGGCTTTCGGATAATTCTCTTTCACCGCCACGTGCAGCGTCAGGTCATCGTCAGGTACCACGGAGCGGCTGAGCATACGTTGGGAGAAAAATTTCAGATGCGTGACAAAGCGCTGATAACTCAGGGACTCTTCGTCATAATCAATGCGTAACTGGTATTTCACCATGTGCAGAATTTCCTGCATCACTTTGGTTATCTGCGTCACTTCTGTCATTTCGCCGTTAAGCTGCGCATTGACCAGATGCAGGGCAATAAACCCGGCTTCATCAACGGGCAGACGCACGCCCAGTCGGTGGTCTATCATCTCCAGCGCGTCCAGGCCAAGCGCGTACTCTTTCGGATAAAGGCGGCGCGTCTCCCACAGCAAGGCATTGCTGATGGGTACGCCCTGTTTTTGCCGTTCGATGGCAAAATTACAGTGATCGGTCAGCGCGATATAAAGGTTTTCCTGTAATTTACCCAGACGCTGGCTGGCCAACTGAATGATCTGGTCGCAGGTGGTCATCACTTCCATCGGAATATGGCCGAGTAATTCGGAAAGCCGCGCCACCAGTTGATCATTTTTCAGCGCAAAAACTTTCTCAATCTTGCTGTCATCGAGGCTGTCCCCCACCTGTTTTTGGAAAGCCAGCCCACGCCCCATCACCACCTGCTCGCGCAGTTGGTCGTCTAACACCACCACCACATTATTATTGAGTATTTTGGCGATTATCATTCACTTCCCCTGAAAACAAAAAAACCCGACCGCCCAATAAAGGGTGATCAGGTTTTGCCTGCCTGAGCAGTAACAATCCAGCCGCGGATTTTAGCATTTTTCAGAACCACCTCAATGGAGGCCTTGCTGAAACGTGATAAAGATCGCCGCAGCCCGGGATATTAGAAGGTCACGATGGCTTTAAGCCCGGTCACCCACGCATCCTGTGTCTCTTTAATGCCTGCCGGGCGGTACCAGTACTGCAGATCCGGTTGCAGGATAAGCCACGGCCTAACCTTGATTTGATAGTATAAGTCAGCATTCACCGAATGCCCCGCCAGTGGGCGGTAAAGCGGATTACCGTAGTCATCCACCTGATTGAAATTATTGATATTGATCTGATTCTGACGGTAATGATCGCTCATCTTGATGTAGGTTACGCCAAACCCCAGCCAGTCGTCAGGGCGGGCATCAAATAATCCGCGATAACGCATCGATGCCGCCTGAGAATAGTGAATATAGTTGCTGCGCTGATCGCCCAGCCCAAGGCTGTAAGAGACGCTCATTCCGCGATTGGCCTCCCCGTCCCTTTGCGTGATCTGCTGATTAAAACCGGTGTACATAAACCAGGTGCGGTCATGGCTGTCATATCCTGCGGGATCGGTCGCGCCATTACTTTGAGATTTACCTTCTGACAAATCCTGCTGCGGTGCATTGGTAAACAGCACGCCAAGGTTATAAATGCCAGGTAAACCGTTGACCGTGGTTTTCAATTCCGCTTCGACAGGCAACAGAAAACCTTTGCTGCCCTTGGTTGACCAACTCCAGGCGTGGCTGCGGGATGGAGCCTGCGGGTTTTGCTCCATAACACCGGTTTTTAGGGTCAGCTCAGGGGTCAATTTGTATTGCACCGTTGTGCCCCAATAATGCACGTTCCAGTTATACCAGGTCAGCGAGTTCGCCGATTTTCCGCCGCACTGATTCAGTACCTGAAAGTCACAGGGGATGATCTGGTCGAAGTCCTGGTTTTTATTCATCATGCCGATGCGCCAGTGCAGACGGCGGTCGTCAAAGCTACGGGCAAAGGTCAGCCAGCCAAGGCGGGTGATCGACTGCCCTCCCCAGCTCTCTTGCGCAAGGTCGTTGAATGAGACCCGGGGATCTTGTGTGCGTTCGGTGGTCAGATTGTCATCATGATTACGGTTAACAATATTCCCTTCGATGACGGCATCAGGAATACCGGTCCACATTTCGAGATCCTGCGTGAATGTCAGTGAAAACTGATCAATATAGGCGAGCTTTTTATCCTGGTTATAGCCGCCGCCCGCGTTATAAGCCGATTCGCTGAGATAACCCAGATTATAATGGAAGCCGTTATTTTCAAGGATCGGGCGAATACCGAGCATATCGCCGAGTAACCCTTCAGGCTGAGCTTCGAAGCCCAATACCGTGCCGTTCCAGGCCGTTTCGGCCTGAACAGAGAGCGGAATAGCCAGGCAGCCGGCGATTATCGCGGCGCAGCGTAGTGCACTGGCAGCAGGATGCAGAGTCGTTCGAATGGGTTTCATCATTATAACCTTGTTGATCATTTTATTATTTTTGCTCATTCACCGGATATAGAAGTCCCTGCGAAAGAGGTCGCATAGTATTTTCTGATTATTTTTAAATAACGGCTTAACGGGATTACCCCATTAAGCCGCCGGAGGGATTAATTACGCTTTGAGTGTGGCGCCGTTATTTTTAATAATATCGGCATACCAGTAGAAACTTTTCTTGCGGCGGCGTTCCAGCGTGCCGTTCCCTTCATCGTCACGGTCAACATAGATAAAACCGTAGCGCTTGGAGAATTCGGCTTTAGAGGCGCTGACCAGATCGATAGGCCCCCAACTGGTGTAGCCCATCACTTCCACACCGTCTTCAATCGCTTCGCGCACCTGCACCAGATGATCGTTGATGTACTGAATGCGGTAATCGTCATTAATGCTGCCGTCCGCCTCAACGGTGTCTCGCGCACCCAACCCGTTTTCGACGATAAACAGCGGTTTCTGATAACGGTCATACAGTTCATTCATCAGATAGCGCAGCCCTTCCGGGTCAATCTGCCAGCCCCATTCGGAACTCGCCAGATGCGGATTCGACACCATATTGAGAATATTGGCGCGGGCTTTCTGATTTTGCTCTTCGTCCGTGGTCACGCAGCCGGTCATGTAATAGCTGAAGGAGATGAAATCAACGGTTTCTTTCAACGCCGCTTTATCCGCTTCGGTGATGCTCAGCGTAATATTATTCTGCTTAAAGAAACGCTGCATATAAGCCGGATAATAGCCGCGCACCTGCACGTCACCGAAGAACAGCCAGTCACGGTTCTGTTGCAGGGTTTCCATCACATCTGCCGGTTTGCAGCTCAGTGGATAGAGCATACCGCCGAGCAACATATTGCCGATTTGCGCATCAGGAATGATTTCATGACAGGCCTTAACGGCTTTGGCACTGGCCACCAGTTGATGGTGAATAGCCTGATAGATTGCCTGTTTATCACTCTTTTCCGCCAAGCCCACGCCGGTAAACGGCGCGTGCAGCGACATATTGATTTCGTTGAAGGTCAGCCAGTGCTTAACCTTGTGCTGATAACGCTGGAACACCGTGCGGGCATAGTTTTCGAAGAAGTCGATGGTGTCACGACTGCCCCAACCGCCGTGTTTTTTGACGAGTCCGTAAGGCATTTCATAATGTGACAGTGTCACAAGTGGCGTAATGCCATACTTCTTCATCTCATCAAACAGGCGATCGTAGTACGCCAGACCGGCTTCGTTCGGTTGTGTTTCATCCCCTTCGGGGAAAATGCGGGTCCAGGCAATCGAGGTGCGCAGTACGCTAAATCCCATCTCGGCAAACAGTTTCATGTCTTCAGGAAAGCGGTGATAAAAATCGATGGCCACGTCTTTGATGCCAAAATCGCCTTCCACACGTTGCTGGATTTCACCAAAGATACCTTTTGGTTGCAGATCCGAGGTCGACAGCCCTTTGCCATCGGTCAGATACGCGCCTTCAACCTGATTGGCGGCAACGGCACCGCCCCACAAGAAACCATCAGGAAAACGTAAGTTCATTGGAACCTCCTTTTATGGAAAAAAATCAACGTAACAGTGTCAGTAAGGGTGCGTTATGTGCGACGTCCTGCCCGCTGGCGGTGGGGATAACGTCCAGGTAGTCGTCGCTGTTGGTAATAATGACCGGCGTGGTCAGGTCATATCCGGCCGCCGCGATACCCTGCATATCGAATTCGAGTAACAGGTCACCCTGTTTCACCACATCGTCCACGCTGACGTGTGGCGTAAAGAACTGGCCGTCGAGTTTGACGGTATCAATGCCGACGTGGATTAGGAGTTCCGCACCGTTATCACACTCGATACCGATGGCGTGATGCGTGCGAAATAGCGA
>BHES01000079.1 GCA_003864575.1 Enterobacterales bacterium | reverse complement strand
TCGGCGCTGAACTTATGGGGCACACCGGTCGGTTTTTTGTAGCTGAAGTCGTTACGGTGCAGCCACTTGTTCATGCCGGGTACCGTGTAACGGATACCCCACCACGCATCAACCTGTTCAATAATAGTCTGCGTGGTAGGAAGAAGGTTATCCGTCAGATAGATGATGAGTTCTGCTGTCTGCGCCTCGCTGAGATGACTGTCAGACCCGCCATTTTCGGGCTTCAGTTTTTCATCGTTAAGCCAGTCATTGAGATGGCGACGCACGCTTGTTTCATCGATAAGCTGCGACTGAGCAATCATGGCAGCAGTCCATCCATCGGCAGCAAGAAGAACACACCTGATCCTGTCACGGACACGACTATCCCGGCTGTTCTTATGCAGCATTTTCAGGGCTATCCGTTGTTCCGAAGTCAGATGTATTTTCATGACGAGTAGCATGATCCTTATGGTTCACAATATCAAGCATCTTCATTAATTACGGGTATACACTGAAAGACGTTAGGTTATTTTGACCGTGAACGATTGGTGTAAAACTGAGGTTTTACAAGCGCCCGATGGGGGCTGGCTGCATTGATCCGGAACTTTCTCCCCTTAAAAAGAGGTCTGCCAGTGATCTACAAAATCCTTGCTGAACGCTTACGAATTCGCATTAATTCTGCCGATTACGGCGTAGGGGATGCCTTGCCGAGTGAGAAGACGCTCGCCGCAGAATTTGATGTATCGCGTATGACCCTGCGCAAGGCGGTGGATTTGCTGGTGGAATGGGGACTGGTCCGCCGTCGCCACGGCAGCGGAACCTATGTGGCGCAAAAAGATGTACAGCATGAGACGCGCGGGTTGATGGGCTTTTCTGAATTGATGAAACAGCTGGGGCGGCCGACGGTCAGTGAAGTCCTGGAGTTCCGGCTGATGGGCGCCCCCCCGGCGATAGCCAGCCAGTTGCGCATCAAGACGGATGAACGTATCTACTATTCCCGTCGGGTGCGGTCGGTCGAGGGAAAACCGCTGGTGCTGGAGGACAGCTATATGCCTTTCCGGTTGTTTGGCAACCTGTCGGTGGCCCATCTTGAAGGCTCAAAATTTACCTATATAGAAGATGAGTGTCATATCTGCATCGCCGGTAATTACGAAAGTTTCAGCCCGATCCTGGCCGACAGCACGGTGGCGGCATTGCTGCACGTACCGGAAGGCACGCCGCTGCTGCGTCTCACTTCGCTTTCCTACAGTGACACCGGTGATTATCTGAATTATTCGGTAATGATCCGCAACGCCAACGAATACCACGTGGACTACCATTTGCAGCGCGCGAAATAATTTCCGCCACCTGCAATTTTTTACAATCCAGCCTCCGGCGGACATGCGCATACTCGCTCATCATAATGACAAAACACCTGAGGAATATCGCATGACGCTGCTATTAAGCCGCATCCAGCCTGAGCTGGTGAGCTGTAACGCCACGGTTTTACATACCGGGACTGATGAGAAAGGACGTTACTTTGTTACCGCTGAAACGGTGTTTTATCCGCAGGGCGGTGGGCAGATGTCGGATGTCGGCAGCGTGACGCACAACGGCCAGCTGTTTGCCGTAAAACAGGTGCTGATGAACGGGGGCGAGGGCCGTCATTATCTGGCTGAGGGGCAGAGTTCGCTGGAAAAGGGAGCAGAAGTACAACTGGACATTGATGTGGCATTTCGCCAGCGAGCATCGATTGCCCACACGGCGGGCCACTTGATTTCGCACGTCGTCGAAACCCTGATGCCTTCGCTTATACCCGCCAAAGGTCACCATTTTTTGCCGGGTTCTTATGTGGAATTCAGCGGTAACAGCACGTTGTCCGCTGAACAGTTACTGGAGCAGGTGAGGGAAAAAGTGCAGCAGGCCATTGATGCCAATTTACGGGTCACGACGGGCACCCTCAGTTTTGACGAGATTGCCCGCTTGCGCCCTGAACTGGCCGGAGCTATTCCGCAAAATGAGGAGATTCGCACGGTGACGATTGGTGGCTATCTGCCCTTCGCCTGCGGTGGCACCCATGCGGCCAACACAGGTGCGTTGCAGGGTCTGGAGTTGCGCAAAATCAAAGCTAAAGATCGGGTGAAAATCAGCTATGAAATTGTGTAACGCCCCCGAATCTTACTGAACTTTATGCAGCTGGCAGCCTGAGCTGCGCAGGCGGCTAACGCTGATAATAATCGCCAGCACCGTGGCGGCAACGGCCACCCACAGACTCAGTTGAACCGCCTGTGCTTCCTGCATAACGCTTTTCAGCGGATCACTGGCGGACTGCACATAGATTGACAGAATAATTCCGACAAACGCTGCGCCAAGACACTGACCGAAAGTGCGCATGATTGACAGTACGCCTGAGGCGTAACCGCTGTTTTCGCGGGAAGCGTTCGACAACATCTCGCGGTTATTAGGGCTCTGGAAACAACCAAATCCAATACCGCACAATAAGCTGCGCAGGCCAATATCCCATGCCTGGGCATGTTCAGGAAGCATTGCCAGCAACGCCAAACCCACAGCAAACAGGCATAACCCCAGGGTAGAAATAATGGCTGACGGATAGCGATCGGCGAGCCGTCCTGCATGAGGTGCGGCTAAAATAATGCCGATAGGCCACGGGGTGAACAGCAGCGCTGAATAAAACGCGCTGTAGCCATAGACACTCTGGAACAGGAACGGCAAGGCCACGAAAGTGATGCCCTGGCCGACAAAAGAGGCCAGTGAGGTGAGCGCCGCCAGTGAAAACCGGGAAGATGCGAACATAACCAGCGGAAGCAGCGGTTTTGGCGCCCGGCGTTGACGCCAGATGAACGCCGCACCGGCGACCACGGCAGTCAGCCCGTAGGTTATTGCCGTCGTCAGTTCGCTAAAAGTATGTGTGCCACCCTCAGGACGGGAAAAAGCACCCGCCGCCATGATCAGTGCGCCGAGCGTCACCGCAGACAAAATGGCTCCGGCGAAATCAAAGGGGTCGCGGGAAGAGGCTGGCTTACCGGGGATCACCCGCAGGGTCAGGATCACCGCAACAATACCGATCGGAATATTGATGGCAAACAGCCACTGCCAGCTCATGGTCGACAAAATCGTGCCGCCAATGACCGGGGAAATCGCGGTGCTGGTGGCAATCAGCAGCGCGTTGAGGCCGAGTATTCGCCCGAGCACGCGGTTGGGAAACACGGAGCGCAGGATTGCTGGTCCGATGCTCAGCGTGGCTGCGCCCCCAATGCCCTGCAATACACGCATGATGATCAGCATTTCGAGTGACGATGACAGCGCACAGCCGACCGATGCCAGCGTGAAGACGCTCAGGCCGGTGGCAAACAGCGCCCGGTAACCCACCCGCGAGGCCAGTGCGGCAAAGATTGCCAGCGTCATGGCGGCAGAGAGCAGGTAACCGTTTGATACCCAGACGGCGGAACCGGCGGTGACGTTCAGTGCCCGCGCAATCTGCGGTAAGGCGACGTTGACCATGGAACCGTCGAACACTGCCATCGTCGTCATCATCATGACGGCGGTCATGGCGAGGCCACGTTCGCGGCCTGGCAATCCCTCATCACCCGGTTGGTCGGAAAATAATTCCATCTGCAAGCCCTCAGTTTACGTCCGTTCGTTTTCAGTGCCGCCACTATAGCCCTGAGTAAGATAGGGCGGAAGACGCAGCAACTGCACTTATAACCTGCATCAGACGCCTTCCCATCATCTGCCGCCAGGAATACAATAGGGTATGACTGAACCTGATCTGAACTTACTCATTGCACTTGATGTGCTGCTGGCTGAAGGCAGTGTGGCGGGCGCTGCGCGCCGTTTGAGGCTGAGCGCCTCGGCCATGAGCCGCACGCTTAGCCGCCTTCGCACCGCCACCAGTGACCCTTTGCTGGTGCGCGCCGTGCGACATATGGTGCTGACGCCTTATGCCGAACAAATTCGTGAGCGTGCGCAGAATGCGGCCTTTGAGGCGCGCGCGGTGCTTCGCCCCTCATCAACGGTTCTCAACTTAGCCACCCTTGAGCGCACGTTCATCTTGCGGTCCAACGACGGTTTTGTGGTGACGTTTGGTGCCTCGCTGATTGCCGCTGTGGCGACGGTGGCACCTAAAGTATGTCTGCGATTTGCGCCGAAGCCGGAAAAAAGTGCAAAAAGTTTGCGGGAAGGGCGGGTGGATCTCGAAGTGGGTGTCTTAGGCAATATGGGACCGGAAATTCGCCTGCAAACGCTGTTCCGCGACCGTTTTATGGGCGTGGTGCGTAAAGGCCATCCGCTGGAACAATTAACCGCAATGACCGCCGCACAATATGCGTCATTCGGGCATGTGGTGGTTTCCCGCCGTGAACGCAGCGCGGGGCCGGTAGACGATGCGCTGGCTGAGTTGGGGTTGACGCGCCGAATAGCCGCGGTCGTTCCGGGCTTTTCCGCGGCGGTCGCGGTGGCACAGGCCTCGGATCTGGTGGCACTCGTTCCCTCTTCGTTTCTTATTAACCAGCCCATCATTGAGCGTAACGGATCCGCCGCGATGCTACATGCCTTTGAACTTCCTGTGAAAACGGAAGAAATCACGCTCTCACAAATGTGGCACCCGCGCTCGGAGGTTGACCCGGCGCACCGCTGGCTGCGGCAAATGGTACTGAGCGTTTGTCGCCAGCGGTTGCTGGAATGAAACTGGGCGAAAAGTCCCGTACTTTTAATGCATAGGTTATGTCTTTTTCATATTTGCCAGCGGGCATGCTGTTTGGAAAAATAAGCTCTTAGCGGTCATAACACCAATAAGCTCCGCCTACGGGGCAGATCGTTTTGTTTAGGCTTATTTCACACAGTTTAAGGACAACCTTTTCCATGCGCACCTCTCTGAAACTTGCGGTAAAAATCTCCCTGCTTTCTGCTTCACTCGCCACCGCGCTGATCCTCAGCGGCTGCGGCCCGAAAAAAGAAGATAATCACATCAAAGTGGGTATCAGCGCGGGCATTGACCAGCCACTGTGGGACGCGGTGAAAAAAGTCGCCAAAGAGAAATACAATCTCGACGTGGAAGTGGTGACTTTCACCGATTATGTTCTACCTAACTCTGCGTTGAGCAGCGGCGATATTGACGCCAACTCCTTCCAGCACGGACCGTATCTGGAAAAACAGATCAAAGAGCGCGGTTATAAGCTGGTGGCTGTCGGTAATACGTTTGTCTACCCGATTGCCGGTTACTCGCGCAAAATCAAATCCGTTGCCGAACTGAAAGATAACGCGCAGGTCGCCGTGCCGAACGATCCGACTAACCTGGGCCGTTCCTTGTTGTTGTTACAGAAACAGGGGCTGATTAAGCTTAAAGACAACGTGGGCCTGTTGCCGACGTCGCTGGATATTGTCGAAAACCCGAAACACCTGAAAATTATTGAAATCGAAGCGCCACAGCTGACTCGCGCGATTGATGACGACAAAATCGATCTGGCGGTTATCAATACCAACTACTCCAGCCAGGTTGGCCTGACGCCGGGCAAAAACGGTCTGTTTGTCGAGGACAAAGACTCACCGTATGTGAACGTGATTGTGGCGCGCGAAGATAACAAAGACAGCCAGAAAGTGAAGGATCTGGTCAAAGCCTATCAGACTGATGAAGTTGCGGCGGCTGTCGATAAAATCTATCACGGCGATGCGGTGAAAGGATGGTAAGAATCTTTGAATCCTAAGATTTTAGGATTTCATGATTCTCATTTAAAATCAGCCCACTAATAGGCCGATGGCGCAACACCATAGGCCTGACGGAAAGCACGATTGAAGTGGCTTTGGTCATAGAAACCCACTGACGTGGCGATATCGGCAATGCTGCGGCCGGGTTTATTCAGCCAGCCACAGGCCACTTCCAGCCGTAAACGTTTCAGCCATGCGTAGGGCGTCATCCCCGTCCGCTGGCTGAAATGACGTAAGAACTGAAAGCGGTTTAAGCCACAAAGTCCCGCCAGCTTGCTCAGAGAAATCTTCTCGGCGAGGTGCGCGTAGCAATACTCTTCAATCTGCCGCCAGTCGGTTTGTGACAACCCGCTTATCTCCTCCGCCTGTTTCACCACGTTCAACGCCACGAACAACGGCTCCAGCGCCGCCAGATATTGCTCATCAAAGGAGTGGCCCGAGGTACCGGTTCTTTGCGCCATTTGTTGATGCAGCACGTACAGATGCTGGCTCAACTCTGGCGCTTCAATAATATCCGGACGCAGCGCCAGCTGCTGGCGATGGCCTGAAAACTCTTCAGCCAGGTTATCGAGCAGCGCCGGTGCGACGCGAAAGGTGCGCAGGGAGTAGGCATTGCTGTTTTCCGGTGTGCCTGTATGCACTTCGCCGGGCGGCATAATGGATATCCGCCCCGCGCCAAGCACGCCGTTCTGGCCAGCAAAACGCTGGCGCTGCGCGCCCTCGACGATTAAGCCGATATGATAATCCAGATGAAAATGCGGCTCGAAGCTGAAGTCAGTAAAATGCGCTTCGCCCAGCACCATGCCCGGAATGTCATCCGGGCGGTAATAGCGTACCCGGTCTTTTTTACGGGCGGGCGCGGTCATTGCGGTCAGGTTTTTTTCTGTGCCAGCAGGGTCGCGAAGCGCATTTTGTAGCGGTTGCCGTTGTCGTCACGCTTATGCAGTTCGCCCACGTTCTCGTTATATTTCACGATATTCCAGTCGGCATAATAGGTGCGCAGTTCATCGGGCTGGAAGCTGAATGGGAAGGGGATTGGGCAGGGATAGTCCGGGCTGTCCATGGCGGCGACAATCAGATTATAGCCACCGTGACAGGTGCTGGCCTGCATATCCGCGATCAGATTAGGGATGGTGTTGCGCTGTAAAAACATCATGACGACGGTGGAGAGAATGAAATCATAGTCGCCGTCAAAACGTTGAGTGTTGAGATCAGCTTCGCTCGCCGTGATATGTTGCAGGGATTCCGCGCGGATAATGTCATTGAGTTTGCCAATACTCTGCGGGTTGTGATCCCACGCGGTGACTGTCGATCCTTTCAGATTCAAATACAGCGAGTTGCGCCCGCTGCCGCAGCCCAGGTCCAGCACGTTTCCGGCAGGAACTACCGTCGCTGCGTGGATCACTTCCGAGTGGGTGCGGGTCAGGCCGTATTTTTCGGTGTAATAGTCTTCAGCGCTTACGGGTACAGCAGAATGGTTGTCCATAGGTGGGCCTCATGATGTCCATCGTCAAAAAGATGCGTTCTATTATCCTCTTAAACAGGTATTTTGCATTCCACTTTTATACTCCTGGACAGGAAATCTCTCCACATAAGGGCGTTTTCGCTCCCTGAGTAGGCAAATGCCTAATCACACCACGGACATCAGCTCAGGTCATGCAGAGGTTTATCGAGCGCGGCGGTGAGTGTCATATCATGAAAGCGGACCGCCAGCCCGGCGCGTTGTGGTGTGCAGCACATAACGCCGATGAGGGTTTTCTGCGCAGAAGGAAAATGGGCCAGGCGCAACAGCGGCCAGGTCACACCGTCGGCAGAGTATTGCAGACGCAGACTTTCACCTTTGCGGGTGAGCCGTAACCAATACTCTTTGGGATCACTAGGATAAATACCGGTCGCCCAGTCTGAATGGTCGAGTGTTAATACGCTGCCAATTGCCGGTGCGCCGTCGTTGAATTCGATGCCCGCTTTTAGCCAGTGATCCTCATCGGTCATCAACATGATCCCGGCCTGATCGTACAACGTGGTGAAATCAGCCGATACTCTGACCTGGAAGGTAAAATCTTCGGCCACCTCGGCGGCATAAATATGGCCAGAAAAACGCTCGAAACCATACCAGGTCTTCTGCCAAAAATCGGTTTGGTCTTCCGTCACAACAGACAGCACGCCGTCTTCCTGTTGCCATTGGGCTGGCTCGTTTATCCAGTAAAATGACTGGTCCATTATAGCTCCCGCTATGCCGTTAAATGATGAATTTACAGTGTGTTCCAAGTCAGGATGATGTTCCTCTTTACAGAGGTCAAGATCAGGCAATAATTTTAACCAGCGTTTTTATTCCTGCCACGATGTCAGACGGCTGATGGGCGGCAAAGCCCAATAAAATCGCCTGGTTTGAAGATTTGTTCTGACAGTAACGGGAAAGGGGTTGTGCTCCCAAACCCAATTGACGACATTTATCGATAAGCTCCTGCTCGTTTACGTTTTCAGGTAACCAGCAAACAAGGTGGATCCCTGAATCAGTAGGTTCAACCCTGACGCTTTGCGGCATAATCTGTTGAATGGACTCAATCATCACCTTTTGACGTTCGTAACAGGCTTTCCTGACGCGCCGGACATGGCGTGCGTAATGCCCCTCAGAAATAAAACGTGCAAGGGTCGCCTGTTCTAAATAAGAGGTCCGTGTATCGGCATAATATTTGGCGATTTTAAACGCCTGAATAAGCTTATGGGGGATAACAAGGAAGCCTAAGCGGAATTCAGGCAACATCATTTTCGAGAAAGTCCCGGCATAAATAACCCGCTGATGCTTATCTAATCCCTGGAGAGCCTGAATAGGGCGCGCGCTGTATCTGAACTCACTATTGTAGTCATCCTCAAATATCCATTTATCATTCTCAGCGGCCCAGTCAAGCAAGGCGAGTCTTCTGGGCAAACTTAAGGTTCCGCCAAGCGGGAATTGATGCGAGGGCGAGGTGAAAACCATTTTTGCATTGGGCCAGTGCCTGATGCCATAAGGAATATCCATTCCGTGCTGGTCGCTGCCGACAGGACGAACGTTAGCACCAACGGCAGTAAATACGCCGAATGCGTCATCGTATCCTGGTTCATCTAACCAGACTTCATCATCCTTTTGTAAAAGAACCTGTGCTGCCAGGTTCATGGCCTGCTGCGTTCCATTGACGATAAGTATTTGATCTTCGGTGCAATGTAAACCTCGCGTGGTGCGAACATAGTCGCATATCGCTGACCTTAATGGCTGATACCCCAGAGGATCGTTTAATTGCCCGTCCAGATGACGAAACTGGCGCCAGGTTCGCCCCAACAGACGTCCCCAAAGTTTATGGGGAAAGAGGTCAGTACAACCGACACCAATATTAAATGTGAGATTATGCCCGGAATGAGGCGAGGACTTGTCCCAGAGCGAGAGCATCGCTTTCATACGCGGATTAATATTAAGATCGGTATGTTTGTCTTCCTCTTGCTGCCGTTGGTCGGTAACTGGCGCAATACAGATCATTGCATCAGGGAGGATGGAGGAAACATAGGTGCCCGCCCCGTTTTTTGTTATCAGATAGCCCTCATCAATTAAGCGCTCAAAGCCCGAAATGACAGAGTTTCTGGAAATGGACATCATTTCAGAAAGGCTTCTGCTCGAGGGAAGTTTAGTCCCTGATTTCAGTTGGCCATTGAGTATCAGGGCTCTCAGGGCTTGATGAAACTGATCTTTAATCTTGCCTTTCTTGAGCAATAAGCTCGGAAAACTGGCGTCGCATTTCTTCATTTAAAAGTGGATCCATAAAAAATGAAGAAAGTGTATCTTATGCCGCCCCACCAGAGTAGCTAAGATTCAGCCCTGAAATGATTTGATATTTATTCATAAATTCAAGAGGTTGATATGAGCGATTACGCAGACACTATTTCAGTAAACCCGGTACATGCCGATGATTACGCCCAATGGCTGCCCTTCTGGTTAAGCTATCAGAAGTTTTACAAGGTTCAACTGTCAGAAGAGACAACGCTGGAAACCTGGGCTCGTTTCTATAAAAAGGAGGTACCTGTTTATTGTGCGGTTGCGAGGGAAGGCCAGGCGATTCTCGGCTTCGTTCACTATGTTTTTCACCATTCCACCTGGGCCATCAACGATTATTGTTATTTGGAAGATCTCTTTGTTGATCCGCAATACCGGGGAAAGCATGTCGGTAAACAGCTTATTGAGTATGTGAAGCAGCAGGCTCAGGAGCGCCAATGTGCCTGTTTGTACTGGCATACTCAGGAATCGAACTTAACAGCCCAAAAACTTTATAACTGGGTCGGTGAAAAAACGGGCGTGATTGAATACAGAATGCCGGTTTAAATGCCTGTTGCTGGCAACTTACCCGCATTGCAGTGAATTAATGGCTTAGATGAAACAGTGCATCGCGCATGGGCTGGCTGGAAATCACAATCGGGCCGCTGAAGGGCGTATCCAGATCCACAATGACGTAAATGGCGGAGGCAATAGACAGCGCCCCCAATATGATCGTCACTAATGCCAGTGCATTGCGTGGTGCTATCAATCCAAAGCTCAGGAATATCACCATCAGCCAGAACGTCAGCATCGCAAAAAACGGCTGGGAAATAGAACTATGGGAGACCTCAATCAGTTTCCAGCGTGCCCGGATAACCCGATCAAACTGGTTGAGCGCCACCGCCATGACTTTCTCATGGTACGCATCATTCGGAACTAATTGGCGTGCTTGCTGCTCGGCGTTATTGAGCATCACGCTGAGGCGGAGATTTTCGAGGCGTTCCTGCGCATTTTGGGCCGGAACGTCCTTTGGATAATCATCACCGGCCGGGGCCGGTTCAGCAGACCACGTACTGGCAATGGCGGCAGCCGTATAGCGGCGAAGATTTAAGCGCGCGCCGTCGGCGTCAGCACCGTAATCACGTAAGGCGACGTCAAGCTGGATCAAGTCAGCGGCGTAACCGCGAAAATCATTGGTGAGGGTATCAAAGTTAGTTTTCGCCGAAGCGGTCATCAAACCGAGCACCAGTGCGGCGAAAGTCATCAGCATCCCGACGACCAACTGAACCAACTGCACGGTTTCATGGGCTTTGTGTTCCTCGGGCAGTAGCGGCTTGATAACCATACCCGCCAGAGTGACAGCGAGAAGCAGAGCAAATACCAGCAAGGCAGAACCAATTTCCAACATGTTTACCGCTCCGAAGAACAACGTTCGCCTGACAGAAAATCGCCATCCCACAATGGGCCCGTTCACCCTTATATATAGCTCAGTTTTTGGATGTTTCCTGTCTGAGATGCCAGCATTCGCGCACCGGAGATGAAAGATTTTTTTATCCGTTTGGGAGGATACTTTGAATATTACCTCAACAACAATGCTGGCAAGTGCGCTGCGAAATGAGCGCAATAAGAAGAAAACTGAGCCAAAGCAAAACAGCTGAAACCATGGGGCTAAAACAATCGACGGTTTCCGGGTTTGAGAACCACCCGGACGGCACGCATCTTGAAACCCTGTTCAAATTACTGGCTGCGCAGGATTTAGAACTTCAGTTGGTTCCGCGCAATGGTCCGGTTGAGGATAAAACCTCCTGGGATCAGGAATGGTAAGACATGGATAAACTCACCCTCGCATTAAATGGCATCCGCATCGGCACGTTGGAGAAAGCGAGTGGCGGTGAAATGTCGTTCGTCTATCACGAGACTTGTCGATGTCTCATCGCCAGCCACAATAACGTGATGCCACCCGAAAGGCAGCACCACGTTGTTGGTCGGTATCTCGCGGCAGAAATTTAGCGCAGTTGCTGTGCAATCGCGCTGTACATCAGCGATGCCTCGAGAGGTTGTGCGCTGAAATCGGGTTCTGCCTGCGGCCAGGTTGACCATTGAACGATCACCAGTTGTTCCGCTCGGTTGACCATAATCACCTGCCCATAAATACCCAGCGCCCACATCGATCCTTTAAGTGATGCAGAGGGGGCTGGTGTAACATGTTGGGCGTTGGCGGGTACTTCATTGTTCCACCACTGATAGCCGTAAATGCCTTCAGGATGCGCAGGGGAAACAGAATGCTCGGCCTTCGCCCAGCGGGAAGCTTGCTCAATCCAACCGTCAGGCAGAATGGTTTTACCATCGGGCAGGCGGCCGCCGCTCATCACAAACTCACCGAAACGCCCCCAGTCTTCTAAGGTTGCATTAAAGCCATGTGCGCCGACGTCATGTTTTCCCGGCTGATACGAGTGCCAGACTCCGTCGTTCGCCATTCCATAGGGTTGCCAGATAGTGTCCTGCAAATACATCGCCAGCGGCATATCTGTGGCTTTTTCCAGAACATCCCCTAACAACCAAGCGCCACCGGAGGAATAGGACCACGACTGCCCGGCAGGGTGAGCGCGTTTCAATTCGCTGACTATTTTGCGAACGCAATCATAAGTTCCCGGATGCGCTTCACACTGGGTGAGGTGCGCGAAATCGGAGTTCGGGTTGGTATAATCTTCATTCCATGCGACGCCAGAAGTGTGCTGGATCAGCTGCTTAAGCGTTACGCCATCCCAGGCGGAGCCTTTCAGGTCGGGTTCATAGTGCGTGACAAGATCGTCGAGCGAGTGAATTTTTCCCTCTTTTATTGCAATGCCCACCAGCGTAGAGACGACCGATTTACCCACCGAACGCGATGTCCATAAAGTGCTGTCGGTATTGCCTTCTCCCAGATATTTGTACGCGACTTTGCCCTTTTTCAGCACCAGCATACCGGTGACATTTTCACGTTTGAGGTAATCTTGCAGCGTGTAAGTTTTACCATTGACGCTGTACGTCGGGTCCTTGAGCTGTTTTTTCGCAGGCAGGAAGGGCGTGGATTTACCATGGCGGAAGACGTCACCGGCATAGTTGCGGTAATCGTTACGAAAACCAATTACGCGCGCTGCCTGATCCCAGTTCAGCATGTCTTTGGCGTCAGGCAGGGTTTTATCGAGCGGCACGGGGCAGGTTGTGAGCATTACACCGCCGCAATCTTGCAGAGGTTCAGCCTGAGAAGTCGGAATAAAGAACACTGCGGCGCAAACAGTGGCGGCCAGCATCAGGGGTTTTATTAACGGGGGAAGTGAGGTTTTCATATTTTCCACTTATCGTTCAGGTAGCTAAGAGGCCTGAGTATAAAAAGAAAAAGTGACTTGAAAAAATCATCTTATGGGGGAAAATCCCCCGTATAAATGAGCTATTCAGGAGTGTTTATGCCCGCTTTGCGTTATTCCTTCTCACAAATTGAGGCATTTGCCTGCGTCGCTGAACAGGGCAGTTTGTCGAAAGCCGCGCTGCAACTGGGCAAGGACCGCACCACCGTGCGTGATCTGCTGGACTATCTGGAAGATGCGCTCGGTTACCGACTCTTTTTACGTCAGGGGCGGGTGCTAACCCTGACCGAACAGGGCCAGCAGTTGCACCGTCAGGCGCACTTGCTGTTGCGACAGGCGCAAGCGTTTGAGTTCTATGCCCAATCGATCCCTGAAACTGACCAGCAAGAAGTGGTGATGGTTTACGATCCTTTCGTGTCACAAACGTTTATTGAAGCGGTGATCGTGGCGATGGCGAAAAAGGGGGTGCGTTTCAGTGCGTGGAGCGCCTCGCGCGAAGAGGCTGAAGCGGCGTTGAAAAACGGCAGTGCGCAGCTTGCGGTGTGTCAGGCTCAAAATCGTGCGTTGGGCATGGAGATGGAGTGGTGCGCGCTTGGCATGGTGGAGCTCGATTTCTACGCCTCCATGCAATTGTTTCGCGAACAGCAGCGCCCGTTAACGTTGTTGAATCTCTCCCTAAAGCCCCAACTCGTCATGCACCGCACGTACCACGAGCAGATTGCCCACCGTTTGCAAATCTCCGGCCATACGTTGTATGCCAATGAGCGTACTACGATGCGCTATCTGCTGGAAAATTCGCAAGGCTGGGGGTTTCTGCCAATACATTTTCAGGCCTCTGATTGGAAGAACGTTCGGGCCATTGAGAGCGAAGTGGGTAATCAGGGACTGAATATTACGATGGTGGCCATCTGGCAACCGGGCGCGGCGAAACAGCAGGTCACCGGCGGGCTGATTAAAGAGCTGCCCGCACTGTGGAACAAAGCAACGAAGAAATGACAGTGTGCAAAATACGGCGCAGGTAAGGTTTTGAAAGAGTGCCGGTACAGATGAAATCATGCGTTTAAGGGGAGGCTACATCGCCACTCGCTTCGCCACGCTGTCTTGCAAGAAACCAATAAAGGCCCGTACCTTTTCAGGGACGTGGCGGGTGTTGGGGTAAAGCGCATAAATACCCTGCCGGGGAAAACGGTGATCGGGCAGCAAATGCGTCAGATGGCCTGCGAATATAGCGTCCTGCACCAGCCATGCCGGGAGCAGCGCAACACCCGCACCGCTCAGGGCAAACGCGAGCAGGGACGCCGCACTGTCAGCCGTCAGCATCGGTGAGCTACCGTTAAACAGTACGGTTTCACCGGTGGGCGTCACCACTTGCCAGGTCAACGGCGTGGCGAGGCGGCTGTGGGCAATCCACCGCGCCTGCTCGAGTTGCTTAAGATCGGCCATTTTGCCGCCGTAAGGCTGTAAAAAGGCGGGGGAGGCGACGGGCAGAATGTCGAAGTGGTCGATCAGCGCTGCATGATGTGTGGAATCAGCCAGTTGGCCCAAACGGATCGCCACGTCAAACCTTCCTGAGATCAGGTCATCATGATGAGATGACGAAACGTGCTGAATGCGCAGTTGCGGATGTAGCGCAGCAAACGCGGCCAGTGCCGGAACCACCACCCGCGCGCCATACTCCGGCGTGGTGGTAATACGCAGCAGTCCGCTAAGCCCGAAATGGTCACGACGCACGTCGTCGAGCACGCTTTCGGCATCGTGCAACAGCGGCAGGCATCGCTGATAAAAACGCTCACCGGCATCGGTCATGGCAATGCGCCGCGTGGTGCGGGCCAGCAACGAGACGCCAAGCTCCGCTTCCAGCTGCTTAATGTTAAAACTCACCACCGCTTTGGTCAGGCCCAGTGTCTGCGCTGCGGCTGTAAAGCTGCCCGCCGCCACGACGGCCACAAACATCTCCAGTCGCTGTAGATTCAGCATGTTGTCTCCTCGCGCAAAGCAGATTGTCAAAATTAGGTTGACAGTATAACTGCCGCAGGCGGATTTATTCTGCCTTAATCACTCACTACACTGCGTGCCTGATATTGTTTCTTATGAGAAAACGATGACCTACCGAACGCGTGTCGCCAGTGTTTATCTACTGGGCTTTTTTATCGATCTGATCAACATGTTTATAGCTAATGTCGCCTATCCGGACATCGCGCGGCATTTTGATGCATCGGTCAGTCTGCTGGCCTGGGTGAGTAACGGCTATATTCTCGGGCTGACGTTGATCATTCCACTCAGCGGCTGGCTGGCGAAACGCGTCGGGTCAAAGCCCTTGTTTATGTTGTCGCTGCTGATCTTTATGCTCGGCAGCTGCGGTGCGGGCAGTGCGTCATCCATGGCGCAACTGATTGGCTGGCGGCTGGTGCAGGGGCTGGGCGGCGGTCTGTTGATCCCGCTCGGGCAGACGCTGACTTATGCGCTTTACCGCAGCCATGAACGGGCCAGATTGTCCGCCGCCATCATGTTAGTGGGGTTGCTGGCACCGGCACTTTCGCCTGCGTTGGGCGGAATGATTGTCGATAGCGTTAGCTGGCGCTGGGTATTTTTCGCCAGTCTGCCGCTGGCCGGGGCGGCGCTGATCCTGGCCGGATGCTGGCTAAAACCAGAGTCTGAAAAACAACCCGCGGGGCCAATGGATCTCAGCGGCTTGCTGGCGGCCTGCGGGTCACTGACGCTTATCTTGCTGGGGCTGACCCGCATGGGTGACGCATCTGGGGTCAATCAGGGAGCGCTGATCAAAACGCACTGAGCGCAAACCTCGCCCTTTCAGGGCGGGGATAAGTGGCGATTGAGGCGTTAGCCTCAAATGTTTTGACCGTATCTAACAGGAAGCCCCGTCCTTTCCGCGTAGCGGCTGGC
>BHES01000078.1 GCA_003864575.1 Enterobacterales bacterium | reverse complement strand
TCCCGGTTGTTCTTATGCAGCATTTTCAGGGCTATCCGTTGTTCCGAAGTCAGATGTATTTTCATGACGAGTAGCATGGTCCTCATGGTTCACAACATCAAGTATCTTCATTAATTATGGGTATAGAAGTCTCCGTGATGATTGTCATAGGGAACCCATAACAAGAGTTATATCAAAAATTCTTATCGATAATAGTAGATACGTGGTACTGGAGTCTGTCCATAATTCCGTATAACTGCCAGCATAGTAAAGATGAACTTTCAGACGGTCATCTTTACCAAAATGGCGGCAGTTACACAGACCTAATCATCTGCAGGATTAATTTCTTAGTTCAAGAATAGAGACCCACATCGGGCCTTTGCCCACCGGGTACTCTTTCAGCGTCGTCAGCGCGCCGCTGGCCTGATCAATCTTCGCCACTTCAATGGCATCAGATTTTTGACCCGCGGTGATAACAAAGCGCCCCTGATGATCGATATTGAAACCCCGTGGCTGGGTTTGCGTAGCGTGATGTCCTGCCAGCGTGAGTTCACTGCCCTCTTCAGAAACCGTCATTACGGAGATCAGGCTTGAAGTGCGATCACTGGCGTAGAGGAATTTACCGTCTGGCGTGATGTGAATATCCGCCGCCCAGCGGGTCTCTTTGAAGTCCGCCGGCATGATGTCCAGCGTCTGCACGTGGTGGTATTCACCGTGGGTGACATCTTTCTGGTACACGTCGACACTACCGTTCAGCTCGTTGACGCAGTAGGCGAAGTGGTGATTTGGATGGAAGGCCATATGGCGTGGACCCGCACCGGTAGCCACCGTCAACGCATCCGGATGATGCGGCGTGGCTTCTCCCTGCACACTGAAATCGAACAGGCGGATGCGGTCTTCTTTCAGCGCCGGGATCATCAGCAACTGGTTGGTCGGGTCGATATTAGCCGAGTGCGGTGCCTGAATATTTTCCAGCACGTGAGCCGGTGACAGCGCTTCGCCTTTCTCGTTGATCGGATGAATGCTGACATTGTTAAAGCTGTAGGAGGCCGAAAACAGGAAGCGCCCTTGCAGATCGATTCCCAGATGCGTCGGGCTACCGGGCAGCGGTGCCATGGCAGCCTGCTCCAGTTTGCCTTCGCCATCAATGCGGTAAGTCAGCACACCAAACTCAGGGCGCACACCGACATACAGGCGATGGCCGTCCGGATGAATCACCATAGGCTGAACCTGGCCCGGTACATCAACGGTTTGCAGCAGGCTCAGTTCACCCGTTTCGTTAAGACGAAAAGCGTGGATTTGCTGGCTATCAGGGCTGGCAACGTAGACAAC
Organism: Enterobacterales bacterium; assembly: GCA_003864575.1. Taxonomy (GTDB): domain Bacteria; phylum Pseudomonadota; class Gammaproteobacteria; order Enterobacterales; family Enterobacteriaceae; genus Ewingella. The sequence goes on along the minus strand of BHES01000078.1, from coordinate 14,888 downwards.
TTGCTTCATCACATCTCCTTATTAACACTCAATGAGTCGTTATGTTTTTTAAAAGCGTAGTGCAGATTAACACGATAACCCAGCGAAGGATCGCGGCGTTTAGCCCCTGATGCGAGGTTCTCTCATCCCTGCTAAGAGTGTAATATGGCGACAATTTCTTCGATCCTCCGCCTCCCTTATAGGTTCCTTATGACTTATCGCATCATTGCTCTCGACCTCGACGGTACCCTGCTGGACCGCCAAAAACGTATTCTGCCTGAGTCCCTGGCAGCGCTGGCCGATGCCCGCGCTCAGGGCATTCAGGTTGTCGTGGTGACCGGCCGCCACCACGTGGCGATTCACCCGTTTTATCAGGCGCTCCAGCTCGATACCCCGGCTATTTGCTGCAACGGCGCCTATCTGTATGACTATCAGGCGCGCAAAGTCATCACCTCGGATCCGTTGGACAAGATTAAAGCAAAAAAAGTGGTGGATTTAATCGAATATCACGGCATTCACGGTCTGTTGTATGTCGATGATGCGATGCTCTACCAGCAACCAAGCGGCCACGTCACCCGTTCGATAGCCTGGGGCGAAACGCTGCCGGAAGGCCAGCGCCCGAATATTGTTCAGGTCAACAGCCTGCGGGATGCAGCCGACGAGGCACACTCCGTCTGGAAATTTGCCACCTCGCACCAGGACCACGATACGCTGCGCGCCTTCGCCAAACAGGCCGAAGATGAACTGGGTCTGGCCTGCGAATGGTCATGGCATGACCAGGTAGACGTCGCCAAAGGCGGCAACAGCAAAGGCCGTCGCCTGCAAGAATGGGTCGAGTCTCAGGGAATGAGCATGCAGGACGTGGTGGCCTTCGGGGATAACTACAATGATCTGAGTATGCTGGAGAATGTCGGTTTGGGCGTAGCGATGGGCAATGCCGATGACGCCATCAAACAGCGCGCCGCGCTGGTGATTGATGACAACGAAAAACCGGGTATCGCAGAAGTGATCCGCTCACGCGTGCTGGGTTGAGTTTTCACGCGTTCACAGTGCAGGGCTCGTTTTTACGTGCCCTGCACATTTCGCACCCCATCCTCATCAACATTCTTCAGCGACTCAACGACACACTCTTAATCTGCGCATACAGCCATTGTCCGGAACGCACCATCAGCTCGTCACGTGCCCAGGGCGTTATGCGTGCCCAGAGAATGTGATCGGCCATCGCCAGTTTGACTTCCACCTGGGTGCCAATATCCAGACACTCAAGCACCTTGGCGGGCAGAACATTACGGATGCTGCTGTTATTAGCGGTCGGTTGCAGCACCAGCGACACGTCAGCGGCGTTGACCCGCACGCGCATCAGCGAACCGGCTGGCGCATCAACCTTATCAATCCACAGCCGTTGATCGCCAATCGCCAACGCGGTCATGTCATAGCGCGGATGATGTTCCAACACGCTGACATTCAATACGCTGCTCTGCTCTTCGCGCGGCAACCACGGACGCATGATGTTGCTGGCCCAGACGGTTTCCAAATCTCCCATCGCCAACACTTTGCCATTATCCAGCACCAACACTTTGTCGGCCAACCGCAGGATTTCATCCAGACTGTGCGTGACGTAGAGGATTGGAATACTGACCTCTTTCGCCAGTTTTTCCAGATAGGGCATCAGTTCGCGTTTGCGGGGTAAATCAAGCGCGGCCAGCGGTTCGTCCATCAGCAGGATTTCAGGTGCCGTCAGCAACGCGCGGCCAATCGCCACCCGCTGTTTCTCACCGCCAGAAAGTGTCAGCGGGAAACGGCTTAACAGCGGACCTATCCCCAATAGCGCCACAATATTGTCGAACTGCCCGCGCATCGAGGCCGCCATACCGTATTGCAGATTTCCCTGCACACGGTAATGCGGGAACAACCGGGCATCCTGAAAGACATAACCGACACGGCGCTTTTCTGGCGGCAGGAAAATGTTTTGTTCTGCATCGGAGAGCACACGATCGTTGAGCGCAATGCGCCCGAAATCAGGACGGGTCAGGCCGCCGATGGCGTTGATCAGCGAGGTTTTACCGGCGCCGGACAAGCCGAAAATGGCCGTAATGCCCTGGGCTGGTAAGCTCTGACTGACTTGTAAGGTCAGGTCGCCAAGTTGTTGGCTAAAATCAAGTTCGAGCATCAGCCCCCCAGCCGGATACGGCTACGCTTGGCGAGCCAGTCGGAAATCATCAATGAAGCCAGTGAGAGAATAATAGCCAGCACGCAGAGCCGTGCTGCGGCACCTTCGGCACCCGGCGTTTCAATCAGGGTATACATCGCCAGCGGGATGGTGCGGGTTTCGCCAGGAATGTTGGACACGAAGGTGATTGTCGCACCAAATTCACCCAGCGATCGGGCAAACGCCAGCACGATACCGACGATAATGCCCGGTACAGACAGCGGCAGCGTAATGGTGAAAAACACCCGCCACGGTGATGCGCCGAGCGTTCGGGCGGCCAGCTCAAGTTTGGTGTCCACCGCCTCTAGCGACATACGGATAGCCCGCACCATCAGCGGGAAAGCCACCACCGCCGAGGCCAACACCGCGCCATGCCAGCTGAAACTAAAGCTGAATCCGAACCAGTTATAGAGCCATTCGCCGACTACGCCGCGCCTGCCCATCACCACCAGCAGCAAATAGCCAATCACCACCGGCGGCAGCACCAGAGGCAAATGAATAATACTGTCAAGAAGGGACTTACCCGGGAAACGGCAGCGGACCAGGATCCACGCCACCAGAATGCCCAGCGGCAAACTGCACACAACAGCCAGACTGGAGACTTTCAAACTGAGAAACACTGCCTGCCACTCATATTCACTCAACATCATGTCGGTTCGTTAATCCTGAATTTATGTGACACCAGAAATAAAATATCGGCAAAAAATCCAAAGCCTTTAATCAGCAGTCCGCCGCCATTCTTATGGCCGCTGCAATGCCCCAGCGAAACAGGCATCAACGGCGACAGGGACATTCGGAATTCAATTATGGCATAGCCATCGTGGAACAAATATGGCGTTAACCCGATGATAAAATAAAGTCATCCCCGCAGGGATGACTTTAGGAGGGATATGAAAAAGCAGAATTAGCCGCGTGGTGTAAATCCATAATGTTTGAAAATAGCCGATGCCGCAGGCGTTTTCAGGTAGTCATAAAATGCGGTGACTTCAGGATTTTCGTGGCCTTTAACCACCGCCATCGGATATTCCACCGGTTTGTGGCTGGAAGCCGGGAACACGCCAACCACTTTCACTTTCTGGCTGGCCAGTGCATCAGAACCGTAGACAATACCCAGCGGGGCTTCTTCGCGTTCAACCAGCGCCATGGCGGCGCGAACGTCGCTGGCGCGGGCCAGTCTCGGCTCAAGCGTGGTCCAGGCACCCAATTTTTGCAGCGCTTCTTTGGCATAAATCCCGGCCGGTACGTGGTCAGGATCACCCACGGCCAGACGGCTGTCGCCGAGCAGTTTGGTCCATTCGGTTTTGTCGCTGATATCGACTTTGTCGATTTTACTGGCTTTCGCGGCGATCAGAACCAGCTCGTTGCCCAGCAGCGTATAGCGGGTATTTTCCACGATCTGCTGTTTCTTAATGCTGTAATCCATCCATTGCTGATCGGCAGAAATAAACAGATCGGCCGGTGCGCCCTGCTCAATCTGGCGGGCCAGCGTTGAGGAGGAAGCGAAAGAAGAAACAACCTGCACGCCCTTCTCTTTTTGGTACTGCGTCGCGATATCTTGCATCGCATTGGTCAGTGACGCGGCTGCAAAGACGGTGATCTTATCTGCGGCCTGCGCCTGAACGGTAAATCCGGCGACCAGTACAGTGGCGGTCAGCATTTTGCCCCAAGAATTCTTCATTTTTGATATCTCCATTAATAGTACGCTTCGTTATATAGGCGTTAATATAGCGTGGAAAAAGGGGTTGTCATCTGATTTGTCGGCAGGAGTTTGAAGAACATAAAAAAACCCGGCTCAATGGCCGGGCTTCTGAATCTGATCAATCTGTTTTAACGCTGCTGGGTTTGCTCGCGTTTTTCTTTGGAGTGGCCAACGTTAGAGATAACGTTAAAGACCGAGCCCATTCCCCAAATCAGACCTAAAATCACCGCGATAAATACCGGAACCATGATCGCAGCGAAAATTAAACTTTCTAAAAGTTCTAACATGATAGCCTCACTTAACTGGCTGACACACGCCTGAATGGCGGTGATAAAACATAACTGTTAGCGATAATAGCAGCCCCGACCCAAGATTACTTTAGCTTTTAACCAACTTACCCCGGCTAAATGCCCAGGGTGGTTTAAGTCACTCAGCGGATCGGCGACAATACTGGAATCGCCTTTAAAGGAAGCCCGTTATGCAAGCCGAAATCCTGTTAACGCTCAAACTCCAACAGAAAGTTTTCGCCGACCCACGCCGCATAGAATTGCTCAAGCAGATCAAAATAACTGGTTCCATCAGCCAGGGCGCGAAGCTCGCAGGTATCAGCTATAAAAGCGCCTGGGACGCCATCAACGAAATGAATCAGCTGGCGGACCAGACGCTGGTGGAGCGCAGCACCGGCGGCAAAGGCGGTGGCGGTGCCCTCATCACGCGCTACGGCGACCGGCTGATTCAACTCTATGACCTGCTGGCGCAAATTCAGCAGAAAGCCTTCGATGTGTTAAAAGAAGATACATTGCCGCTCGACAGCCTACTGGCTGCTATTTCGCGCTTCTCGCTGCAAACCAGTGCCCGCAATCAGTTCTTTGGCAATGTGGTTGGGCGCGATAATCAGGAAGTCCAGCAGCACATTGACGTACTACTCAATGATGGCAAAACTCGCATCCGGGCCGCCGTCACCCGTCAGAGCGCCGATCGTCTGGCGCTGTCACCGGGTAAAGACGTGCTGGTATTGATCAAAGCGCCGTGGATAACGCTGACCGCAGACCCCGTTAACGCGCACAATTCGCTGGCAGGCAACGTGTTAAGTATTCAACACGGTACTGACAATAGCGAAGTACTGATCACGCTGGAGGGCGGCGAAACGCTGTGTGCCACCGTTGCCGAAGCCGATGTGGCTCGACTGGCGCTTAAAACCGGGCAAAAAGTATTTGCCGGATTTGACGATGATAAGGTGATCATCGCCACACTGTGCTAGAAAACCCATTCTAATTCAGAATCTTGCACAATGAGATTTGACAGTTTGCAGAATTGTCAATTGACTTCACTGAGTGATGCGCCTATCCCTTATTTCATTACATAACCAATGAAAATGGATGGGATATGGCCTCGTTGCACATCTCGCAGGGCGTTTATCGCCTCAGCGATACCCGCACCCTCACTCTTTCTGAATTGTGCATTAACCAGGGCGAAAGCTGGGCTTTTGTCGGCTCTAACGGCAGCGGGAAATCCGCCCTGGCTCGCGCACTGGCGGGTGAACTGCTAATGCTCAAAGGCGAAAGCCACAGCAACTTCGCCAATGCAGTGCGCCTCTCTTTCGAACAGTTACAGAAACTGGTGGAAGAAGAGTGGCAGCGCAATAACACCGACCTGCTCAGCCCCGGCGAAGAAGATACCGGGCGCACCGCCGCCGAAATCATTCAGGAACAGGTCAAAGATCCGCAGCGCTGCGCGCGGCTTGCCGAACAATTTGGTATCAGCAAACTGCTCGAACGCCGCTTTAAATATCTCTCCACCGGTGAAACCCGCAAAACGCTGCTCTGTCAGGTGTTAATGCAGCAGCCTGACCTGCTGGTGCTGGACGAGCCATTCGACGGGCTGGATGTTAACGCCCGAGCACAACTGGCGGAACTGCTGGCCGGTCTTTCACAGCAGGGCCAAACGGTCGTCTTGGTGCTTAACCGCTTCGATGATATTCCGGCTTTTGTACAGCACGTCGGTGTACTGGCCGACTGTACGCTGGCGACGGTCGGGCCGCGTGAAAAAGTTATGGCTGAGGCGCTGGTGGCACAACTGGCGCACAGTGAAAACCTAAAAGGGATGACCCTGCCCGAATCAGAAGACCCCACCCAGCGCGTCCGTCCTCCCGCTGATGGCCCGCTTATTGTGCTGCGCAACGGCGTGGTGGAGTATAACGACCGCCCTATTTTGCATAATCTCAGCTGGCAGGTAGATCACGGCCAGCACTGGCAGGTTATCGGCGAAAATGGGGCCGGGAAATCGACGTTGCTAAGTCTGATCACCGGGGACCACGCCCAGGGTTACAGCAATGACCTGACACTGTTTGGTCGCCGTCGCGGCAGCGGTGAAACTATCTGGGACATCAAGCGTCACATCGGCTACGTCAGCAGCAGCCTGCATCTTGATTACCGCGTCAGTTCCAGCGTGCGTAACGTTATTACATCTGGCTTCTTTGACTCCATCGGCATTTATCAGGCTGTTTCTGACCGTCAGTATTTTTTGACCAGCCAGTGGCTGGAGCTGCTGGGTCTTGGCGGCAGTAAGGCCGATACGCCTTTCCACAGCCTGTCGTGGGGTCAGCAACGTCTGGCACTGATTGCCCGCGGTCTGGTGAAACATCCGGCGCTGCTGATTCTGGATGAGCCATTGCAGGGACTGGACCCGATTAACCGCCAGCTGGTACGCCGATTTGTTGACGTGTTAATTGGCGAAGGGGATACCCAACTGTTGTTCGTGTCGCACCACGCAGAAGACGCGCCGGAGTGCATCACTCACCGCTTGTCGTTTATCCCTGATGGCGATATTTACCGGTATCAGTTGGATGAACTGAAATAAATTTCAAAAAAACGACGGGAATACGTCTCTATTTCCGTCGCTCACTCCCTCATGTAATCGATTACACACTTTACCCGACGGCCTTCTCATCTCCTCTCCCTGCTCCCTGCTCTGACTGTCTTAACGCCGCTGCCAGTGGTAAACTAGTGATGTAAGCGATTCCATATTCTTGGGTACAGATCACCTTTTTCAGCCGTGCCGCATGATATTATTGTCCCAACTTCACAATCGAGGAGCAATTATGTACGTCTTAGTCACTGGTGGTAGCGGTTACATCGGCAGCCATACCTGCGTGCAATTAATTGATGCGGGTTATACCCCCATCATTTTAGATAACCTTCATAACAGTAAAGCCAGCGTGCTGGAGCGAATTAACACGCTGACCGGCAAAACGCCGCTGTTCTATGAAGGTGATGTCCGTGACCGTGCCATCCTCGACCAGATTTTCAGCGAGCATAAAATCCATTCAGTGATCCACTTTGCAGGCTGGAAAGCCGTGGGTGAGTCCGTTGCTAAACCGCTGGAATATTACGACAACAACGTCACCGGTACCCTGGTGCTGCTCGAAGCCATGCGCGCGGCTGACGTGAAAAACTTTATTTTCAGCTCCTCCGCGACGGTCTATGGCGATCAGCCAAAAACGCCGTACGTCGAAGATTTCCCGACCGGGAATCCGTCCAGCCCTTACGGACGCAGCAAGCTGATGGTCGAACAGATTCTCGAAGACGTACAGCGTGCCGAACCGCAATGGAGCATGACGCTGTTGCGTTATTTCAATCCGGTCGGTGCGCATCCGTCAGGCCTGATGGGCGAAGACCCACAGGGCGTTCCCAATAACCTGATGCCGTTTATCGCGCAGGTTGCCGTGGGCCGCCGTGAGTCGGTCTCTATTTTCGGCAACGACTATCCGACCCCGGATGGCACCGGCGTGCGCGACTACATTCACGTAGTGGATCTGGCTGATGGCCATATCGCGGCAATGAAAACGCTGAGTGATAAAGCCGGCGTGCATATTTACAACCTCGGCGCCGGTTTCGGGCACAGCGTGCTGGAAGTGGTGAACGCCTTCAGTAAGGCCTGCGGCAAACCGGTGAAATACCATTTCGCCCCGCGCCGTGACGGCGATTTGCCAGCCTACTGGGCCGATCCGACCAAAGCCGCCAACGAACTGAACTGGCGCGTCAGCCGCACGCTGGAAGATATGGCCAACGACACCTGGTTGTGGCAGTCGAAGAATCCACAAGGGTATCCGGACTAAGCACCGGATATCTCCCCGAATAAAGGAAGAGGTATGTCAGAATTCAATCCGATTGATCATCCGCATCGTCGCTATAACCCGTTGACTGACCAGTGGATCTTGGTCAGTCCGCACCGGGCTAAGCGTCCGTGGCAGGGCCAACAGGAAACGCCGTCGCAGGAGATTCTGCCGCCGCACGATCCTGACTGTTTTCTTTGTCCGGGCAATACCCGCGTCACCGGTGACGTGAATCCGGATTATACCGGCACGCATGTCTTCACTAATGATTTTGCGGCGCTGATGCCGGATACACCTTTTGCACCAGAGAGCCACGATCCGCTGATGCGCACCCAGAGCGCACGCGGCACCAGCCGGGTGATCTGTTTTTCTCCCGATCACAGTAAAACCCTGCCGCAGCTCTCCGTAGCAGCGCTGGAAGAAGTGGTAAAAACCTGGCAGGAACAGAGCGCGGATTTAGGCAAAACCTATCCGTGGGTACAGGTTTTTGAGAATAAAGGCGCCGCTATGGGCTGCTCGAATCCACATCCACATGGTCAGATCTGGGCCAACAGCTTCCTGCCAAACGAAGCTGAACGCGAAGACAAACTACAGCGCACGTATTTGCAGGAACAGGGTTCGCCGATGTTGGTCGATTACGCTCAACGTGAGCTGGCCGACGGCAGCCGTACCGTGGTGGAAACCGAGCATTGGCTGGCGGTAGTTCCCTACTGGGCGGCCTGGCCATTTGAAACCCTGCTGTTGCCGAAAACACCTATTCAGCGCATCACCGATCTCAGCGATGCACAGCGTACGGATTTAGCGTTAGCGCTGAAAAAATTGACCAGCCGTTACGACAATCTGTTCCAGTGCTCGTTCCCCTACTCGATGGGTTGGCACGGCGCGCCTTATACCGAAGGCGACCAAAGTCACTGGCAGTTGCACGCACATTTTTATCCGCCGCTGTTACGTTCGGCGTCGGTACGTAAATTCATGGTCGGCTACGAAATGCTGGCTGAAACCCAACGCGACCTAACCGCGGAACAAGCGGCCGAGCGTCTGCGGGCGGTGAGTGATGTCCATTATCGTGAAGCCGGAGTGAAATGATGAAACTGAAAAACAAAACCCTGGAAATCTTTGAGCAAAAATTTGGCTACCCGGCCACCCTCACCATCAAGGCTCCGGGCCGCGTCAATCTTATCGGTGAACATACCGATTATAACGACGGCTTCGTCCTGCCCTGCGCGATTGACTATGAAACAGTGATTGCCTGCGCCCAGCGCAACGACCGTCAGATCCGCGTCATCGCGGCGGATTATGATAATGAAGAGGATATCTTCTCTCTCGATGAGCCGATCCTCAGCAGCAAAAGCCATCCGTGGGCTAACTATGTGCGCGGCGTGGTGAAACACCTGCTGCAACGCAATAAAGATTTCTCCGGTGCCGACATGGTCGTCAGCGGCAACGTACCGCAGGGCGCAGGCCTGAGTTCTTCTGCCTCGCTGGAAGTGGCGGTCGGACAGGCGCTGAAATCCCTGTATGACCTGCCGCTTGACGGCGTGGCGCTGGCGCTCAATGGCCAGGAAGCCGAAAATCAGTTTGTGGGCTGTAACTGCGGGATCATGGATCAACTGATTTCCGCCCTCGGCAAACAGGATCATGCACTGCTGATTGACTGTCGTTCACTCGAAACCCGCGCAGTGTCTATGCCGAAAAACGCCGCGGTGGTTATCATCAACTCCAACGTTAAACGCGGTCTGGTCGACAGCGAGTACAACACCCGTCGTGAACAGTGCGAAACCGCAGCCCGTTTCTTTGGTGTGAAAGCGCTGCGCGACGTCGATCCTTCCCTGTTCTTCTCGATTGCAGATGAGCTGGATCCGGTAGTTTCCCGCCGTGCCCGTCACGTGATCACCGAAAACGACCGTACCGTAGCCGCTGCTGATGCGCTGGCGACAGGCGATCTCAAACGCATGGGTGAACTGATGGCAGAGTCCCACGCCTCCATGCGCGATGACTTTGAGATCACCGTTCCGCCGGTTGATACGCTGGTTGAGATAGTCAAAGGCGTGATTGGCGACAAAGGCGGCGTGCGCATGACCGGCGGCGGTTTTGGCGGTTGCATCGTGGCACTGATCCCAACAGAAATGGTCGACGCCGTGCGCGATACCGTTGCCCGTGAGTATCCGGCACAGACCGGCCTGAAAGAGACATTTTATGTCTGCACCGCGTCTCAGGGAGCGGGCATATGCTAAAGCCGGAAAATACCCTATTAGCACCGGATGGCGAACCTTTCGCGCTGGTTACCCTGAAAAATACGGCGGGAACTACCGCCACGTTCATGGACTGGGGCGCCACCTGGCTGTCGCTGGAATTACCGCTAGCCGATGGCGAAACCCGCGAGCTGCTGCTGGGTTGTGAAAATCCGCAGGCTTACGTCAACCAGAGCGCCTACCTCGGTGCCACGGTCGGGCGTTACGCCAACCGTATCGCCCGTTCACAATTTCAGATCGACTGTAAACCTCACCTGCTGGTCGCTAATCAGGGCGTTCACCAGTTGCACGGCGGCCCGGAAGGTTTCCACGCCCGCCGCTGGAAGGTCCTGTCGCAGAGCGCACAGAAGGTGAGCTTTCAGCTGTTTTCACCCGATGGCGATCAAGGTTATCCGGGTGATATGACGGCTGAAGTCCAGTATCAACTGACAGACGATCATCGTCTGGAGATCCGTTATAAAGCCACCGTTGATAAGCTTTGCCCGGTCAATCTGACCAATCACGCGTATTTCAATCTCGACGGCGAGGGCAACGACGCGCGCCTGCAAACCCTGCAACTGTTTGCCGACCGCTTCCTGCCTATCGACAGTGACGGTATTCCCTGCGCGGACCCAACGCCTGTTGAACACACCGGTATGAATTTCAACACGCCGAAAACGCTGGCCAAAGACTTTCTTATCGACAGAGATCAGCAGCGGGTGAAAGGCTACGACCACGCTTATTTGCTCAACCGCGGCTGCAACAGCGGTGAACATCCGGCGGCGCATTTGTGGTCGGCGGACGGCAAAGTGAAAATGAGCGTGTTTACCACCGCGCCTGCGCTGCAACTTTATAGCGGCAACTTTCTTGGTGGCACCCCCAACCGCACCGGTGGCGAATATGCCAGTTATCAGGGCGTCGCGCTGGAGAGTGAATTTCTACCCGACAGCCCGAATCACTCAACCTGGCCGCAGCCAAGCTGCTGGATCAAACCCGGTCAAATCTACCGCTCACAAACGGTTTATCAGTTTTTCGCATTATAGGCTGAACTGATGTGTTCTCGGCAGGGCCGCAAGGCCCTGTTTTCACAGCCCCAACACCGCCCTCCCGCCTGAAATGTGACCATTCACTCATCCTCCTTCGCTTTTTTTATGCTAAAGCCCGCCACGCCATCTACGCTTAGGAAGTGTCCTGCCAATGGGACGTCTGATAAGGAATCTGTTATGCGTTTAACCGTGATTTTACCTCTGCTGACCACGTTATTAATGGGCGGTTCGGCACTGGCTGCCGACACTGCGAAAGCCCCTTCTGCCGCGCAAGCGGCACAGCGTCAAAAAATGACTGACTGTAACCAGCAAGCCACCACTCAGGCGCTCAAAGGCGATCAGCGTAAAACCTTTATGAGCCAGTGCCTGAAAGCAGAAACCAAGCCCGATCAAAAAATGACCGAGCAGCAGAATAAAATGAAAACCTGTAATGCCGATGCAGGGAAAAAAGATCTCAAAGGCGATGCCCGTAAGACCTTTATGAGTACCTGTCTGAAAAAAGCCAGCTAACGGCTGAAGTGAACTCTTAAATTCGCTATGGTGAAGTGACTTCTAGCGGCGCAGGCGGCAACGCAGAGCACAATCAGATTGCCGTCTGCGACGCTCAGGCCATATAATGATAAGCGTTATCATTGAAAATTCAGTTAATTGAGGAGTTTAGCTATGGCTGTAACCAAGCTCGTTCTGGTAAGACACGGCGAAAGTGAGTGGAACAAAGAAAACCGTTTTACCGGTTGGCATGATGTTGACCTGTCTGACAAGGGCCGTACCGAAGCGAAAGCTGCCGGTCAGTTGCTGAAAGACGAAGGCTTCCATTTCGACTTCGCTTATACCTCTGTGCTGAAACGTGCCATCCATACTTTGTGGAGCGTTCTGGACGAACTGGATCAGCCATGGCTGCCAGTTGAGAAATCCTGGAAACTGAACGAACGTCATTACGGCGCGTTGCAGGGTCTGGATAAAGCAGAAACCGCAGCAAAATACGGTGACGAGCAAGTTAAACAATGGCGTCGTGGCTTTGCCGTGACTCCGCCAGAACTGGATCGCGCAGACGAGCGCTTCCCGGGCCATGATCCGCGTTATGCGAAACTGCGCCCTGAAGAGCTGCCAACGACTGAAAGTCTGGCACTGACCATTGATCGCGTTATTCCATTCTGGACCGACGTTATCAAACCACGCATCGAAAGCGGTGAGCGCGTGATCATCGCTGCACACGGTAACTCCCTGCGTGCGCTGGTTAAATACCTGGATAACCTGGGTGAAGACGAAATTCTTGAACTGAACATCCCTACCGGTGTGCCATTGGTTTACGAATTCGACGAAAACTTCAAACCGATTAAACATTACTATCTGGGCAATGCCGACGAAATCGCAGCGAAAGCCGCGGCCGTAGCAAACCAGGGTAAAGCGAAGTAATTTCGCTACGCCTGCATTTGATTGCAGACGCGAAAAGGGATAGCAAATGCTATCCCTTTTTTTATGGTTTTCAGTGATAAAGTAGAGACATAAATATCCGTACAGGAATAAGTTATGTCCCGCGCTGACGTTGAAACAAAAGAAAATCCTCAGCCAACAGAGAACCCGAACCGCAGTGCCGGAATTTCCCCTATGGCGCTGCTGGTCGCCGGGGCCTTTTTTATGGAGTTTCTCGACGGCACGGTCATTGCCACCGCGCTGCCCAGCATGGCGCTGTCGTTTGGCGTATCGGCGGTGGATTTAAACATCGGTATCAGTGCTTATTTACTGACGCTGGCGGTGCTGATCCCCGCCAGTGGCTGGATAGCCGAACGTTTCGGTGCCCGAAATGTCTTCAGCGCTGCCTTGCTTATCTTCACCCTCTCCTCGTTATTTTGCGGTTTGGCAAACAGCGTCAATGAATTTGTCATCATGCGGATCATTCAGGGCATTGGCGGCGCGATGATGGTGCCGGTGGGACGACTTGCCGTATTGCGCAGCACCTCAAAAGATCAACTGATTAAGGCTATCGCGACGCTGACCTGGCCGGCGCTGGTCGCGCCTATTCTTGGGCCACCGCTTGGTGGCTTCATTACCACCTATGCCAGTTGGCACTGGATATTTTTCATCAATGTTCCGCTCGGCGCGCTGGCTATTCTACTGGCCTGGAAGCTGATCCCCAATACCGTCACCACGGCCAAACACCCCTTCGACATTAAAGGCTTTGTCGCTATGGGTGTGGCGATGCTGTGTTTAGTGATCGGTCTGGAACTGTGCAGCCAGCAGCAGGTAAATCTCACCTACGCATTGCTGTTACTGGCGGCGGGCGGTATTGCGCTGTGGATGGCGATCAGGCATTTGCGTGATGCGCGTTTTCCGCTGATCCGGCTAAGTTCGCTCAAGGTGAACAGCTTTAAGGTCACCATGCGCGGCGGTTTTATTTTCCGTACCACCATCAGTGCGGTGCCTTTTATGTTGCCGTTGATGTTTCAGGTGGGGTTCGGGATGGATGCTTTTCAGTCCGGTATTTTAGTGCTGGCCGTATTCGCCGGGAATCTGATGATGAAACCCGCGACCACGCCACTCATTCGCCATTTCGGCTTTAAAAAGTTATTGATGACCAACGGGTTACTCAGCGCCCTTTCTTTGCTGGTGTGCGCGTTTCTCACCCCCTCCAGCCCGATAATATTGACGATGGTGATGCTGTTCTGGGGCGGACTCTGCCGCTCAATGCAGTTCACCGGGATAAGCACGCTGGCCTTTGCCGAGGTGCCGCAGAATGAAATGAGTTCAGCCAATACGTTGTTCAGTACGTCATTGCAGCTGGCTGCGGGTCTCGGGGTCACGCTGGGTGCGCTTAGTATCAGAGCGGGAGAGTTTATCGCTGTGCAGGCTGGATTAACGGCGGTGCCCGGCATCGCTTTCCGGCTGGGATTTGTGATTATTGCCGTGGTGACGGCGCTGGCGGTGATCGACATTGCCCGACTTGCGCCCGATGCCGGCATTGCGGTGTCGCGGAAAGCCAAAAAATAAAAAGCCCCGAATAAACGGGGCTTCTGAACAAGAGGCGGTTCTGTCTAATTAACCGACTTTATTCCATGCCATTTTCCAGCTTGCCCCGACACCGGGTTCAAAACCATTGGCACTGGATTTCCACTGTACGCAATATCCGCTGTACGGCGCAGAGCGGCATTGGTAAACCCCGCCATCTTTGGGCTGCAATACTTTGGTTCCCGCTTTGTAGCTGCTCAAATTCGCAGGAAACACATAATCATAGTTCCCTGACGGCGCTGGAGGCGTTGGCGTTGATTCTGTGGTGACCATAAAATCAGAGGTCGTTTGTGACACTTTTCCCGCAGTATCCGTCCCTTTAACCACCAGCATATAATGCCCAGCACTCAGGTTATCCAGATTCAGACTGAAGAATTTGCTGCTGTTTTGTAACGCAGCACTGGTATAAGCCTTTTGCGTTTGAGCGTGATCGTAAACCGTGCTCTCGACAGCCATCTGACCACTGACAGAAATGGCATACCAGTAATTAATGAAGATGCTTGATTTTGTGAACCATAAGGATCATGCTACTCGTCATGAAAATACATCTGACTTCGGAACAACGGATAGCCCTGAAAATGCTGCATAAGAACAGCCGGGATAG
>BHES01000077.1 GCA_003864575.1 Enterobacterales bacterium | reverse complement strand
TAGTGGAAAGTTCGGGGCGCTATAGTGAACGCCTCGATGAAGATGACGTAACTGTATGATTTCTGGTTATAGAAAACAGTCGACCTCATACGGTTACAGCAGGAAATATGTTTATGCAACAACGCCGCGGGTTGCCCACTGCTGTCACGGGAAGGCGTGGCGTTGGGAACGCTGTGTCTGGTGGATGACAAACTGCGTATCTGGAGCCATGAAGATCTGCAAACGCTGTGTGATTTGGCCGCGCTGGTTCAAAGTTTTATCTTCAGTATGGAAAACGTGCAGTACAAGGCGCAGTTGGAATATGAGGCCAATCATGATGCCCTTACCGGCCTGCCCAACCGACGCGCCTTCCAGCATTCACTCAATTATTTGATCAGGCAGCAAAAAAATGCTGACCGTGATATGGCATTACTGTTTTTGGATATCGACAATTTTAAGAACTACAACGATACCTACGGCCATGAATTCGGTGATCTGGTCCTGAAGATTTTTGGCCATGTATTGCGCGACAATGTACGTACGCAGGATATTGTTGCGCGTTTGGCGGGAGATGAATTTACCATTCTTCTGCATCAACTCGAGCATAGCGAAAGTGACGTAAACCAGATCTGCAACGGCTTGCTGGCAGCGCTCGGAAGTATTGAAAAGGTGGCCGGTATTCCGGTGGTGCTATCGGCCAGTATTGGTGTCTGTCTGGGACGCGCCAGACAGCACTTGATCCCCGATACACTGATGGCCCGCGCAGATTCCGCCATGTACCGCGCCAAACAGGCCGGAAAAGGGCGCTATTTTCTCGGTTGAAGCCGTTTCCTGTCTGTTGCTCCCTCTCTTCAAAGCAAAAAAACGCCCCCTTGCGGAGGCGTTCGTCATCATCGTGAAATCTGAGCGTATTTATTTAGCCGCGGCCAGTTCGTGCGCCTTGTCATCGTCTTCACGGTCTAACGTCATACGGTGCAGCTTAGAGGCCGTCAGCAGCATCAGAACGGCGATAACAGCGGTTGCGATACCGATCTGCAAGAACACATGGCTGTAAATCGCCAGAGAAGCATGGCTGTCCTGAATATCGGCAGGCACTGCTGTCATACCGGCAACGTAGCCGGCAATGATAGCTGCCGCCGCAGTGGTCAGGAACCAGGCGCCCATGATGAAGCCCATCAGACGTTGCGGAACCAGCTGCGCCACCATCGCCAGACCCAGACCTGAGATCATCAATTCACCGATACTTTGCAGTGCATAGCTCAGCACCAGCCAGTTAACGGAAACGATGCCATTTTCGTTGGCTAAACTTGCGCCCCACGGAAGTACCAGGAAGGCACCTGAACACAACACCATGCCGATCGCGAATTTATGTGGCATTGGCATACGGTCGCCCACTTTGGTGTAAACCGCCGCGAGGATAGGGCTGGCCACCATGATCCAGAACGGGTTCAGCGCCTGGAACTGCTCAGGCTGGAAGCTGATACCCAGCAGATCGTGTCCGACGTTGTGGATAGCGAAGAAATTCAGGGAAGTTGGCATCTGGCTGTACAGCACGAAGAACACCACGGCTTCCATCATTAACAGGAATGCCACAATCATCTTACGGCGTGCAATGCCTTGCATCGCAAACGTTTCTTTCGCAAAAACGATGATGATGCCGATAGAAACCACAGCCAGTACCAGACGTGCGATGGTTTGGTTATGCAGCAACCAGCTGGAAATAAACACCAATGCCACAACGCCGACCAGAACCATCAGCAATTTCTTGAACTGCAACGGGGCAAAGTCTGGTTTTGAACCCTGACGTTTTACCCATTTCCGGCAGAACATGAAGTTCACAATAGTGATTAACATACCGACGACGCTCAGAGAGAAAGCAACGCTCCAGCCGTACTTCGCGGCTAACCACGGGGTTGCCAGCATAGAGAAGAACGAACCAATGTTGACCGACATGTAATACATGGTGAATGCGCCATCAAGACGCGGGTCATCTTTTTCGTAGCAAGTAGAAAGCAATGAGGATGGATTTGCTTTAAACAGTCCGCTACCGACGGCGATAGTCGCCATACCCAGATAAACCCAGAAGACTTCGTGGTTGGAATACGCAACGAAGGAATAACCCAGTGCAAGAACGATTGCACCTAGAACGATGACGCGTTTGGACCCGAGTACTTTATCGCCCAGCCAGCCGCCGATCGCGACGAAACCGTAAACCAGCGCACTGAATGATGAGAACAGGGTGATGGACTCAGCTTCACTCAGGCCAAGTTGCTTGACCAGGTAAACCGCCATGATCCCTTGCAGGCCGTAGTAACCGAAGCGTTCCCATAATTCGATAGAGAAGATCAGATAGAAAGCTTTAGGCTGCTTAAAAGCGTTCAGACTGATGTTTTCATCCTTGGATGTGTTTTTGTTTGCTGTTGACACAAGTACCTCTGTTTATCACTCCCTGCCCTGAACGACAGGAGACGCAAAAGTGGTGCAAATTAAGCACCCTTTGCATTGTTATAAGATGGGATGACGGCGGGTAATGTTCCCTATCTTCGTAAACGAGGCAAGGAGTTTGACATGTTCTGTTACATATATCCGATCCAGCATGATGAAACTATGTTCAAAATGTTATGCAGAATTAAAATTTATGTTTTAGCGATACAACAAATGAATCTATCGTATGAATAATAAACGGGGCTTTGTTTCGTGGATAATCGGGTGTTTTTACGCTGAGATAGTGAATGTGTTTGTTATTAAATGAATAAACGATGCATAAACGTTGTTTGGTTATTTCAATGCGGAGTTTTCTGAATGCTGAAAGGTACGTGAAGGTTATTTACAAAGTCGGCGGCGATTGTAGTGTGATCAACTTCACTTTTTAACACTAAATTTCAGCTAGAAATTAAGATTAGTACGACTTCTGCAGGTTAGTGGATAAAAGGCTTCAGCAATTCTGGCGATAAACCGGCTGCACTGGGCCTATCGCCAGAAAGAGTGACGGTTCATTTGTTAAGGCGCGGTGGTATTACCTAAGGTCTGAATCAGCCGGTTTGACCAGGCAAAAAGCGCGGTGGTTAACAGAATGTCCAACGACTGCACCGCGTTGTAACCGGCGTCCGACAACGAATGAAGTTCATCGGCGTTAAATCTCTCCGGCGTGCGGGTCAGTGCCGCGGTGGCCTGTAATAAAGCCTGCTCTGGTAAGAGAGTCTGAGTAGCCGAAACCGCTGCTGTTGTCGCGTATTCCACGCTGCTCTGTTCTCTGAATAATCCCTCTATGTTTCCCTCTGCGCCGCCGGCTTCCAGATAAAGCCGACCATTTATCCCGGCGCAATATAGACAGCCATTGAGCCGTGACGTGGCGACGGCCGCCAATTCGCGCCAGGTCGCGTTGCTTTGCTCACGGGCGTGCATCACATGGTTAAACACGGCAGAGAATTCACTGAGACAGGGGGCATCATGTACCAGCAGGCGATAAAACGAAGAAGAACGCGCGTTGGGTGCGATAAGATCCAGCACATCTTGCTGGTGCTTGCTGGCAGTAGCCAGACTGACTTCGGGTAAACGCGCCTGCCACTGACGCAATGTCAGGGAAAAGCCCTGCTGAGTGCAGGATTCAGGGGCAGGAAAGCCCGGCAATACGGCTGCGATACGTCCACGCATCGCAGCCAGCACAGCAAGCACTCGAGCCTGGTAGCTGACAAAACCAATCAACTGAATGAAGGTCACGATATCCTGCGTACTTAGCCCCACATCACCCAACTGTTGCAACATTGGCGGCGTAATAAGCGTGGGTTGAGTGGCTAACAGGCGGGCAAACTGTGTGATGTGAGTCTGCCGAATATTACTTTCGCGCGAGGCATCAGGGCTGGCTAGCGGGGCAAGACGGGCAGCGTAGTGGCTACAAAGTGGCTGCACACCGGTGACCTGAGCGACCGTCAGAGCGCTGCTCAGACGGTCATAAAGAGACAACGTTGCCGTGCGTGACAATGTCACTTTTTCAGGAAATAGTACGGCGTAACAGGCGCGTGAAGCCTTAAGCAGACCGCTATGTTCGCTGATAAGCCGATGTAACGTGGGGTCCAAATGCGCGTCGAGCCCAAGCAAGAAACGATCTTGTACCAGCACGGCCTGCGAGTCGGTAGGTACATGACCTTGTTGGCTGGATTGTGTTTCGTGATACCAGCCGTTGTGCACGGCGCGGCGCTGTTGTTCCATGATCGGGTCCTTTGCGTGAGGCAAAATTTCAGACCCTATCCTTGCCGATACGCGCTGCCAGATAAAATAATGTTAAGAGATAAATAATAGCTAAAAAGAATAGTAAACCCGAAAAAGGTGGAAGAAAGCGATCAGACCCTCGCGGCTGCAAGAGCAGTGGTTTGTCATCGCAAGAAAAAAGCAGCTCCAGAGAGCTGCTTTGATGTGTTTTCTGACACTGAAAATCGGGCGTCTTGTGCGGCTAGGGTTTTTTACCATCACGGCGCCATGCATCTGCTGTCAGCGCTTCACCAAAATGACTCGAGATGAGTCGCTTGGTTAAATCATGCAACGGAGCAGCCAGCACTTCTGCGGTATTACCACGTTCAACGACTTCGCCCTCATGCATTACGATCACCTGATCACTGATGTGCTTCATCATACCCAGATGCTGGGTGACGTAGATGTAGGAGATACCCTGCTTCTCTTGTAACTCAAGCATCATGTTGATGATTTGCGAACGCATCGACATATCCAGCGAGGCCAGAGCTTCGTCGGCAATGATCACTTTGGGTTGCAGGATCAGTGCGCGGGCCAGCGCAACGCGTTGTTTCTGACCTGATGCCAGCATATGCGGATAATAATAGGCATGATCCGGCAGCATACCAACCATGCGCAGAGTCTGGTTAATACGTTGCTCACGCTGTAGCCCATCCAGTTCGCCATTCAGACGCAGCGGCGCTTCCAGCAACTGGCCGATGCGCTGACGCGGATTGAGTGACGTATTAGGATCCTGAAAAATCATGCGGATCTGCTGGCTGCGAAAGCGATAATCACCGTAAGCCAGCGGATGGTCGTCAATTAAAATTTCACCGTCGGTGGGTTCAATCATGCCCGACAACATCTTGGCTAAGGTGGATTTCCCTGAGCCATTTTCACCGATGATCGCCAGCGTTTGACGTTCGCGCAGGGTAAAGCTGACCGGTTTAACCGCATCGAGATCCATCTTGCGAAACAAGCCGGTGCGATAACGGAACGTTTTTCTCAGGTTACGCACTTCGAGCAGGGTTTCAGCCATTATTGCTCCTCCATGTTCAGCGGGAAGTGACAGGCGAAGGCATGGGTTTTCACCAGACGCAGGCGAGGCGTTTCAATGCATTTTTTCTGCGCATACGGGCAGCGCGGGCCGAGGCGGCAGCCTATTGGCAAGTGCTCCAGTGAAGGGATCGCACCGGGCAACGTGTTCAGGCGGCTTTTGTGGGGTAATGAGCGGCCAAAGTCTGGCATCGCGCGGATCAGCGCTTGCGTGTACGGATGGTGAGGCGCGACCAGCAGGTCTTCGCACAGGGCACTTTCGACCGTTTGTCCGCAATACAAAACGTTAATCCGGTTAGCCCATTTACTCATCATTTGCAGGTCATGGCTAATCAGTAAAATGGTGGTGTTGTTATTTTGATTAAGGCGTGACAACAGGCGGAAAATCTGCGCCTGAGTGGTCGGTTCCATGGCATTGGTCGGCTCATCGGCAATCAGCAAACGCGGCTGGTTAGCCAGCGCAATGGCAATCATCACTTTTTGGCATTCACCCTCGGTCAGCTCATAGGGGAAGCTTGCCATGATGTCTTTGTGATCTTTAATCCCGACGCGGTGCAGCAGTTCAATGGCGCGGCGTTTTCGCCAATGAAAACGCTGATACCAGCGGCCCTTGTAGGTCCAGCCCGGAATGGCTTGTATTAGCTGCTTGCCGATACTTTCCGACGGGTCCAGACAGGACTGGGGCTCCTGGAAGATCATCGAGATATTTTGACCAATCAGCTTACGGCGCTCACGTGGCGAAAGGTGCAGCAGGTCAATATCGTCGAAGCGCATCCTGTCGGCAGTCACGCGCCAGTTATCTTTGGTCACACCGCAGATAGCTTTGGCAATCAGACTTTTACCCGAACCTGACTCTCCCACCAGACCACGAATTTCGCCGGCATTGAGCGTCATGCTGACACGATCGACCGCTTTTACCGGGCCGTCGGCCGTCATAAATTCAATAGTCAGATTGCGGATATCGAGTAATGGCATTATTCCACCCCCGCATTGATTGCCCGACGCATTCCGTCACCCAGCAGGTTAATCAGCAATACGCTGACCAGAATCGCGGCACCTGGCAGCATTACTGACCACGGCGCGACGTAAACCAATTCCAGTGAATCACCGAGCATCGCTCCCCATTCTGGTGAAGGCAACTGTGCGCCTAAATCAAGGAAGCCCAGTGCAGCAATATCCAGGATTGCCATTGAAAGGGCGCGGGTGAATTCGGTGACCAGAACGGCCACTATATTGGGCAACACGGCGTAGCGCAGGATCTGCCAGGTTGATGCGCCATCCAGACGAACGGCAATCACGTACTCTTTTTCCAGTTCATCATGCACCGCGCTGTAGATGGTGCGGGCGATACGTGGCAAAAGGGCCAGCCAGACGGCCAGCATGGCGTGTTCCAGCTTAGGTCCGAGGAAGGCCACCACAATGATCGCTAACAGCAGTGAAGGAATTGAGAGCAGCGTATCGAGAATGTGGTTAAGTATGGCGGACTTCAGACCTCGGGTTATCCCTGCCAGCACGCCGATGACGACGCCGACGACAGCGGCGGCCAGGGTTATTACCATCGCTCCACCAATCGTAGGCGCAGCGCCGGTAAGAATGCGACTGAGCAGATCACGCCCCAGATCGTCGGTGCCGAGGAAAAACGCCACGTTGCCATTGCGCGACCAGGACGGTGGCAACAGTTGCGAGCCGAGAAATTGCTGATCCAACGCATAAGGTGCCAGCAGGTGTCCAAATACGCAGACAAACAGCAGGCCGAGAACGCCGTAAAAACCAATCATCGACAGCGTGTCACGATAGAAAATGCTCCACATCTGGTGAAGCGGGCTGGGCATCTGTTTTTCACGGTATACGTTATCGTAGGGCATACCATTCCTTATGTTTCAGCGGATTCATCATAGCGCCGAGAATATCCGACAATACGTTCACGACAATCACCAATGAGCCCACCACCATGATCCCGGCTGAGATAGCCGCATAATCTTGTTGGCGAATGGCGTTGATCATCCAGCGTCCGATGCCTGGCCAGTTGAAGACCATCTCAGTGATCATAGCGAGCGTCAGCATGGTGGAGAATTGCAGACCAAGTTTGGGAATGATCGGCGGAAGGGCGTTGTGAAGCACGTGGCGACGGATAATGGTCAGGCGCGATAACCCGCGGGTGGCCGCCGCTTTCACATAGTTTTGCGCCAGAACGTCATCGGTGCTGATGCGCATCAGACGGATAACTTCTGTCGTTGGCGCAACGGCCAGGGCGGAAATCGGCAAAATCATATGGCGAATTGCGCTGGCAATCATCTCATGGCGGTAAGGGGAATCCGATAACCAGGCATCGACCAGCGTCAGGCCGGTGACCGTTTTTAGCTGATAAAGTAAATCGAGTCGCCCGGATACCGGCAGCCAGCCGAGTTGGAGCGAGAAGAACAGCATCAATAGGAGTGCCAGCCAGAAAACCGGAATCGAAAAACCAATCAACGCAAGGGTACTGATGGCAACGTCAGGCCATTTTCCTCGCATGACTCCGGCGGTGATCCCAAGCGGGATCCCAACCAGCAGCGCAAAAGTAAACGCAAGTACGCAGAGCTCCATTGTGGCCGGGAAGACGGCTTTTAACTGGGTGCTGATGTTTCCACCGTTAATGCTCGATACCCCGAAATCAAATCGAATGAGACCGGAGAAATAAAAACGGTAGGCATCCCAGAGCGACGCACCGTGCAGCGGGGCATTCGGCGTAAAATAACTCAGGCTAAATGCCACTAAGCTTAGAAGAAATAGAGTGATCAATAACAACAGTAAACGCCGCAAAATAAAGATGATCATGGCGCTTTCCTCGTTTCACTGTCGCGGAATACCCCGGCAAACGATGAGTTGCCAAAGGGGCTAAGTACTAATCCCTTGATATCATAACGGTAGGCTTGCAGACGTAGCGAAGAGGCCAGCGGCAGAACCGGCAGTTGCTGTTCCAGAATTTTTTGCGCCTGCTGATAATATTCGATGCGTTGTGAAAGCTGCTGTGACAGCAAACCCTGACGCAGTAACTGGTCAAATTCAGGGTTACACCAATGAGCATAGTTGGTCTGAGAACGGATTGCCGCGCAGCTCAGCATTGGGCGGAAGAAGCTGTCCGGGTCATTGCTGTCGGTCGCCCAGCCGACCAGCGTCAGGTCATGGTTCATTTCCATCAGACGGGCTTCCTGGAAGCGACCCTCAACGGGCACGATCACGACTTTAATCCCTACTTGAGCCAAATCGGCCTGTAGCAGCTCAGCGGTTTTCAGTGGACTCGGGTTATATGACTGCGAAACCGTAGGGACCCAAAGATGCAGCGTCAGCTTTTCCTGCCCAAGATCTTTGAGGATTTTCCGCGCTTTGTCCGGGTCAAATTCCGTCACCTTGGCATTGCTGTCATAAGCCCAGGAAGCGCGGGGTAAAATTGAGGCAGCCGTTTCAGCCGTACCGTAGTAGATCGATTGCATCAGGCGTTGATTGTTTATCGACAGCGCGATGGCCTGACGGATGCGGGGATCATTCAACGGGGCTTTGTTAGTATTGAACGCCAGATAAGCGACGTTCATCCCCGGACGCAGCGTCAGACGCAGACGCGGGTCATCGCGCAAAATCGAGAGCTGGCTGGCCGCCGGATACGCGAGTACATCGCACTCACCGGTCAGCAGTTTTGACAGACGGCCTGTTCCCCCTACGCCCATGTCAATCACTACCTGCGACATGCGTGGAACGCCTTTCCAGTAATTTCCATTTCGCGCCAGCCGTACATACTGACCCGTACGGTATTCACTGAGCTGGAAAGGACCGGTGCCAACAGGTTCGCGATCTATCTGCTCTTCATTGCCCACTTTTTGCAGGTTATCGGCATATTCAGCTGAAAGCACCGGCGCGTAGTGTGTCGCCAGATGCCAGAGGAAGGAAGCATCTGGATTTTTCAACCGAAACTCAACCGTGGAGTCGTCGATCTTTTTGACACTTTTCACCGCGTTGGCGAATTGCAGACTGTCAAAATAGGGATAGTCGTCGCCGTTGACGCTGTGATAATGATTTTGCGGATCGATAATACGCTGGGTGCTGAAGACCACGTCGTCAGCGTTCATCATGCGTGTTGGCTTAAACCATGGCGTAGTCTGGAATGGCACGTCTTTACGCAGATGAAAACGGTAGGTCGCGCCGTCATCAAGGACTTCCCAGCTTTGGGCCAGTTCCGGGATCAACCGGTAAGTATAAGGGTCGACGTCGAGCAGCCGGTCATATAATTGGGCTGCAAGCGTGTCAATAATCAGTCCACTACTGGCTTTCTGCGGGTTAAAGGTGTTGATCATCCCATTCACGCAGTAGACAAAACCGCTCTGGCGGATGTCATTATGTTGCGCTGTGGCAGGCGAACTGGTGGTCAGCGGCTTGGCAGGCGGCGAGGGTGGCACGGCGATGGCCGCGTTAGTCAAACCGCCCAGCAACAGCATCCACATAGGTAAACGACGCATAAGGGCTTCAATGTTAAGTAGCAATAGCGTAAGTGTACCGTACTCTGCCAGCCTCCCCAATTCATTGCGCAAAACTCCGTTCCATCTGTCGAGACTTCACGCAGTTTTCTGCAAGTCATTGCAATAAAGACCTTGAAAATGATCGGTAATTGTAATGTTATAATATAACATTAAATCCGAGTGCACTGATTTTGCATTCGCTGACGTGAGGTCACTATGTCTTTATTACCCGTTACTGTGTTGTCCGGATTTCTGGGTGCCGGTAAAACTACTGTTTTAAATCATATCCTTAACAACCGTCAGGGTATGCGTGTGGCGGTGATCGTCAATGATATGAGCGAAGTGAATATCGATGCCGCGCTGGTCGCGAATGAAATAACCCTTGATCGCCAGCAGGAAAAGCTGGTGGAAATGAGCAATGGCTGCATTTGCTGTACGTTGCGTGAAGATTTATTGATTTCAGTGCGAGAGATGGCGCAGGCAGGGCGCTTTGATTATCTACTCATCGAGTCGAGTGGTATCTCAGAACCGCTGCCGGTGGCTGAAACGTTTACCTTTGAAGATGAAGAGGGTCAGAGCCTGTCGCAGTTTGCGCGGCTCGACACGTTGGTGACGGTGGTCGATGGTGTCAATTTCATGCGGCAATATCAGGAAGCGCGCAGCGTACAGGAAGCCGGAGAGAGCCTCGGGGAAGAAGATGAGCGCAGCGTTACAGATTTACTGATCGACCAGATTGAATTTTGCGATGTGCTGCTGGTCAGTAAAACGGATCTGCTCGACAGCGCGCAGCAGCGGGAAGTGCTGGCATTACTGAAAAGTCTGAATCCACAGGCGGACATTCTGCCCATTTCGCCCGGAAGTCTGCCGCTGGACCGCGTGCTGAATACTCACCGTTTCGATTTCGAAAAAGCCCAGCAGGCGCCAGGTTGGCTGAAAGAGTTGCGCGGTGAGCATATGCCCGAAACCGAAGAGTACGGTATCGGCAGTTTTGTTTATACCGCACGCCGTCCCTTTGATCCTGAGAAGTTCTTTCGCGTAGTACACGGTGACTGGGGCGGTGGCACGCTGCTGCGGTCAAAAGGTTTTTTTTGGCTGGCGACGCGTCCGCGCCATGCTGGCAACTGGAGCCAGGCAGGTGGCATTGCGCGCTACGGTATGGCGGGTATTTTCTGGCGGGCATTGCCGGAAAGCGACTGGCCTCAGGACCCGGAAACCCGGGAAAATATTATGCAGAAGTGGCAGGAGCCGTTCGGCGATATGCGTCAGGAATTAGTATTCATCGGACAGCATCTTGATAAAGAAGAGATTATTCGCAGACTGGATGATTGTCTGCTGAGCGAGGAGCAGATGGCTGAGGGAATCAATAGCTGGATGGCGATGGAAGATCCCTTCCCTCAGTGGTGATCCACACCAACTTCATGGCTATGACTTGTTGATAAACAGGTAGTTGCATGGTTAGTATGGTGATGAGAAATATTCTCAATAACCGCTTTACAGTCGATAGTGATAACCATTATCATTCTTTCGCCGGATGAGAGATACCCGCCAGGGTATTGATTAACCGGTACGACATTGCTCACATTGCTTCCAGTATTACTTAGCCAGCTCGGGTGCTGGCTTTTTTTTACCCGTTATCCGTCGTTTTCCTGCGCATTCACCTGAATTTCATGTTTCTTAAGCATTCCGCGTAACTGATGATATGTCAGCGTCAGTAAATCCGCGGCTTTGCGCTGGTTAAAGCGCGCCTGATGCAGGGCTAATTCAATCAGCTGCTTTTCCTGATCGTTCATCCATAATTTTAAATCCAGCGGAAGTGCAGGCAATGCAGAGAGGCTTCCCATATCTAGCGGGACTTCTTGTCGAGAGGGGGATTTTGCGAACGGGTTAAGGATAATATCGTCGAGTTGAAATTCACTGGTGCCGTGACGGTACATCGAGCGCTCAACCACATTTTTCAGTTCTCGCACGTTCCCCGGCCAACGGTATTGCAGCAGGGTATTTCGGGCATGGGCAGTGAAACCGGGAAAGAGCGGCAGGGAAAGTTCACGGCACATCTGAATAGCAAAGTGTTCGGCCAGCAACATGATGTCTTGCTGGCGTTCGCGCAGGGGCGGCAATTGGACGACATCAAATGCCAGCCGGTCGAGCAGGTCAGCACGGAATTTTCCGGCAGCGGCGAGGGCGGGTAAGTCATCATTGGTGGCGCAAACCAGTCGCACGTCGACCTGCAAAGGCTGGCTGCCACCCACGCGCTCCAGGTGTCCGTATTCAATGACCCGCAGTAATTTTTCCTGCACCAGCATCGGTGCTGTGGCCAGCTCATCGAGAAATAGCGTTCCGCCGTCTGCGCGCTCAAAGCGACCCAGATGGCGCTTTTGTGCGCCGGTAAAGGCTCCTGCCTCGTGGCCGAACAATTCGGAGTCCAGCAGGTTTTCATTCAGTGCCGCGCAGTTAAGCGAAATAAACGGGCCCTGCCAGCGGGGCGACAAATAATGCAGGCGGTGTGCAATCAGCTCTTTACCGCTTCCACGCTCGCCGGTGACCAGCACGGGTTTATTCAGCTTTGCCAGACGGGAAACTTGTTCCAGGACTTCAATAAAGGCGTTGGCTTCGCCGAGAAGGTTGTCAGTCGTGCCGTTCATGGCAAATCCTTATGGTGAAAAAGACTAATTCTTAGTGAATTTAATCATACGTTAAAAGCGTGTTATCTCATCAAAAATAAAAAATCATTATAATTCATTATGATAGGTGCGATAAAAAGTTGGCACGGGATTTGATATAAGTTATGTGTACAGGAAGCCTTGCGGCTGACTCTTTTCGCCGGCAACGCATTGGCCGGTCGCTAACAGAATCAAAGAGGAATTTCGATTATGGGTATTTTTTCTCGTTTCGCTGACATCGTAAATGCCAACATCAACACGTTGTTGGATAAAGCCGAGGATCCGCAGAAACTGGTCCGCCTGATGATCCAGGAAATGGAAGACACGCTGGTCGAAGTCCGTTCGACTTCAGCCCGTGCGCTGGCTGAGAAAAAACAGCTGAGCCGCCGTATTGAACAGGGCGAAGCCCAACAGGCGGAATGGCAGGACAAAGCCGAATTGGCGCTGCGTAAAGATAAAGACGATCTGGCCCGTGCGGCGTTGATCGAAAAACAGAAGCTGGCTGAGCTGGTTGCTACTCTGAGAAATGAAGTGGTCACGGTTGAAGAGACGCTGGACCGCATGAAGTCAGAAATCGTTGAGCTGGAAAACAAACTGACCGAAACACGAGCCCGCCAGCAGGCGTTGACCTTGCGCCATCAGGCTGCGTCGTCCTCACGCGATGTACGTCGTCAGCTCGACAGCGGTAAAATTGACGAAGCCATGGCGCGTTTTGAGCAGTTTGAGCGCCGTATTGATCACATGGAAGCTGAGGCAGAAACCGTCAGTATCGGTAAAAAGAAGTCGCTCGATCAGCAGTTTGCTGAACTGAAGGCCGATGATGAGATCAGCGCACAAATTGCAGCCTTGAAAGCCAAGATGCAAAACACGCCTGAGGCATAAGAGAATTAATGTACCTGCCTGTTCGCAGGCAGGTTATCGCAGGATAAACGCCGTTTCGGCAGTAATAAGACTCATAAGGAGATGCAATGAGCTTCCTGTTTTTAGCCATTCCACTGACCATTTTTGTGTTATTTGTGGCGCCGATCTGGCTCTGGCTTCACTACAGCAACCGTTCACAAAATGGCAGTCAGTTAACGCAGCATGAGATGCAAAATCTCACTCAGTTAACGCAAGATGCACGCCGTATGCGTGAGAGAATTCAGGCTCTGGAAGAGATTCTGGACGCGGAGCATTCAAGCTGGAGGCAATCATAATGGCGACGGGATTATCCGAACGAAAACTCTACCGGGTGCCGGAAGAGGGCATGATCAAAGGCGTACTGGCTGGACTTGCACACTACCTGGGAGTGCCGGTCAAACTGCTGCGCATTATGGCGGTGCTGTCGGTATTCTTCGGCCTGTTTATGTTTACCTTCGTGGCGTATGTGATCCTCAGCTATGTGTTGGATCCGATGCCAGCCAATGAGTTTGATGGTGAAAATGCGCCGTCGCCGCGCAGTTTACTCGACGAAGCCGACCAGGAATTGAAGGCCAGCGAACAGCGTTTGCGACAGGTAGAACGTTATGTGACTTCTGAAACGTTCGGCGTACGTAGCCGTTTTCGCCAGCTTTAAGCCTGCTTCTGGCCGACGGACGTCGCGCCGGTTGCCACTCTCCCTCTTTCACGTCCCGCTTAAGGAATCGTTATGACCCGTTATTTGCATTCCTCGCTGCCGGGTAAAAGCAGCCTGTTGAGAAAAATCTTCAGCGTACTTATTACGTTGGCGCTGACTTTTGGGCCAGCCGGAATGGCGGCTCGCGTACTGAGAGTGGCAGGAAAAGGTCCTCTGCGTTACGTTTTAGCACTATTATTAGAACCGTTATTCAAACGTATTTTGACCGCGTTGTTTGGACGCTACGCTAGGGAGAGCAATGAAAAGACTACAAAACGAGTTTAATTCACTGGTCAATCGTGGGATGGACCGGCACTTGCGCCTCGCTGTGACCGGCCTTAGCCGCAGCGGGAAAACCGCCTTCATCACCGCTTTCGTCAATCAGCTGCTTCATTTGCACAGCGGCGCACGTTTACCTCTCTTCTCCGCAGCGCGCGAAGAGCGTTTGCTTGGCGTGAAGCGCATTCCTCAGCGCGATCTCGGTGTCTCCCGTTTCACTTATGACGAAGGCATGGCGCAGTTGCACGGCACACCGCCTAACTGGCCGACACCGACGCGTGGCGTGAGCGAAATTCGCCTCGCGCTACGTTATCGCTCCAACGATTCTCTGTTGCGGCATTTCAGAGATACCTCGACGCTTTATCTCGAAATTGTAGATTACCCTGGTGAATGGCTGCTCGACTTGCCGATGCTGGAGCAAAATTACCTCGAATGGTCACGGCAAATGGCCGGACTTTTACAGGGCGAGCGGGCTGAGTGGGCAACGTCATGGCTTACGCTATGCCAGCAGTGTGATCCGCTGGCTCCGGCTGATGAAAATCAACTGGCCGCCATTGCGCAGGCTTATACCGATTATCTGACCCGCTGCAAAAAAGAAGGGCTGCATTTTATTCAACCGGGCCGTTTTGTCCTGCCGGGCGATCTGGCTGGTGCGCCTGCATTGCAGTTTTTCCCCTGGCCTGAAATGCAACAATATAGTGATGCACAGCTGGCTCAGGCGGATAAAAATAGCAATCTCGGCATGCTGCGTGCGCGTTTTGACTATTACTGTCAGTCGATCGTGAAAGGCTTTTATAAGGAGCATTTTGTCCGATTCGACCGGCAGATTGTGCTGGTGGATTGTTTGCAACCGCTCAATAGCGGCCCGCAGGCCTTCAACGACATGCGGCTGGCGCTGACGCAGCTAATGCAAAGTTTTCACTATGGTAAACGCACGTTGTTTCGCCGCCTGTTTAACCCATGTATCGACAAACTGATGTTTGCCGCCACCAAGGCTGACCATATCACCGGCGATCAGCACGCTAATCTGGTGTCGCTGTTACAACAACTGGTGCAAGAGGCCTGGCAGAATGCCGCCTTCGAAGGGATCAGTATGGATTGCGCCGGGCTGGCATCGGTGCAGGCTACTGAAACGGGGATTGTTGACTATCAGGGACAGCCGCTTCCGGCGCTGAAGGGGCATCGTCTGAGTGATGGCGCGCCGCTGACGGTTTTCCCCGGCGAAGTCCCGTCACGACTGCCGGGTGCCGCTTTCTGGCAACAGCAAGGTTTCCATTTTGACGAATTTCGTCCGCGCGAAATGAGCGTGGATGCGCCGTTGCCGCATATCCGTCTGGATGCGGTGATGGAGTTTTTACTGGGAGATAAAATGCGATGAGCGAGCCAATCAAACCGCGTATCGATTTCGAACAGGGATTAAAAGATCCGGATCAGCCGGTGCTGCGCGCCGGTCAGACCTTTGATGGTGTACTGGCTGAGCGTTTTCTGCCGGTGGATCCCGCAGAGGCTGAGATTGAACAACAGGAAGGCGAGGCCGAAGCGGCGGTTAGTCGCGCGCTGAAACCGCGCCGCAGTTTATGGAGCAAAATGGTCCGGCTGGGTCTGGCCGTCTTTGGTATCAGCGTCGTGGCCCAGGGTGTGCAATGGGTCCATTCCGCCTGGGTCCAACAGGACTGGATAGCGCTCGGTGGTTGTATCGCTGGCGGGCTGATTGTCGTGGCAGGCGTGGGTTCGGTACTGACCGAATGGCGTCGGTTGTACCGCCTGCGCCAGCGTGCTGATGAACGTGATACCGCCCGTGATCTTCTGCATAGCCATGGTCTGGGACAGGGGCGGGCTTTCTGCGAGAAGTTGGCGGCTCAGGCCGGATTGGACCAAAGCCACCCGGCGCTACAACGCTGGCAGGCTTCGCTGCATGAAACGCAAAATGACCGCGAAGTGGTGGAGCTTTATGCCCGTCTGGTTCAGCCAGTGCTGGATGCACAGGCCCGTCGCGAAATCAGTAACTCGGCCGCTGAATCCGCGCTGATGATTGCGGTCAGCCCGCTGGCGCTGGTTGATATGGCGTTTATCGCCTGGCGCAATCTGCGTCTGGTAAACCGCATTGCCGTATTGTACGGCATTGAACTGGGCTATTTCAGCCGCCTGCGTTTATTCCGTCTGGTATTGCTTAATATCGCCTTTGCCGGGGCTTCCGAACTGGTTCGTGAAGTGGGAATGGACTGGATGTCGCAGGATCTGGCGGCGCGGCTATCGGCCAGAGCGGCGCAGGGAATCGGTGCCGGATTACTGACGGCGCGTCTGGGCATTAAAACCATGGAATTGTGTCGTCCGCTGCCGTGGCTGGAAGGGGATAAACCCAAGCTCGGGGATTTTCGCAGTGAACTGATTGGCAAACTTAAAGCCAGTCTGGTAAAGACGGATAAGCGTAATGTCGGTGTGTAAGTAGGCAAGTCTAAGTAGACAAAAAGAAGGCGCTCACCGAAGTGAGCGCCAGCATGAACCCAATTGTAAACTCAGGGTGTGAGATACAAGGTTGTGGTACGACGGTTCAGAACTAAATAACTGCGCTTAATACCGCTCCACTTTTGTTAACCCATGTTTGTTGCCAGGGAAAGGTGAAGCGGCTTTCATAAATTGTCTGACATTGTTCAGTAATTGCCACATCGTTCTGCAGCGATGA
>BHES01000076.1 GCA_003864575.1 Enterobacterales bacterium | reverse complement strand
TTTTTCATTGCTATCCGTGAGATTTATCCGGTTAGGCAGAAGATTCACATTATCCTTGACGGAGCAGGTTATCACCGCAGTGGGTTGGTGAAAGACTGGGCTTACGTGATGAATATCGACCTTCACTACCTGCCGCCTTACAGCCCGAACCTGAATCCAATCGAACGACTGTGGAAGGTGATGAATGAGGAGGTAAGAAACAACCGTTACTTCGCTTCAGCAAAGCAGTTCCGGGAGGAGATAAGACGATTTTTTAGTGAAATATTACCGGGACTTTCTGGTGCGTTGCCACGCCGAATTAATGACAACTTCCAGATGCTGAAAAATGCATCTTCAAGTTAACTGTGTATATAATTAACGCTTTCAACGCTGACTCCTTGGCAAAATTTGCTCATCCATTGTGCGAATGAAACTCGAGTATCATCCTTGTCACCAGTAGACTCAGGCGCTCTGTCTTAGTTCACCGGGCTGCGCGTAAAACCTTCGTAAAGAGAGTGCTGGGCAGATGATGTTAGTTTTACATACCGGGATCACTCCGCCGGTATATTTTAGGGCGTGATAATAACCGTGTTCCCGCAGTTGTGTACATCAATAAAGAAATGCCCGGCACAATGCGTCCGTGCCTTAACCGGTTAAAAGTAATGTCCTGTAAAGAGCAAAACAGCCTGATATCCCAACATGTTAAGCTCCTGCAATATTTTGAAATATTTTTCAGGAATGACTGAGCATGGAAGTTTTTTTGGGGTATGTCATTGAAAACCCATCACGTGTGATTGTTTCCGTGGCGTCGCTGGGGATCGCCGTTTTTGCTGCTTTACTGCGTGGAATGCACGCCGTTTTTGCCAGTCTGCTGGCCATTTTTGGTTCCTTTGTCGCGATGATGTTATAAGCCAGCTGATACGTTGCTTTGGTTTAACCGGGGGGCGTTGTTGCAAACAGGCAAAACGCCGCGAAACCTGATAAAGCCACGAATTGCCATCACATCCACTTGAATAACGCCGTATGCTGGCCGCTCATCGCCATGTCGGCGAGCAGGGGAAAGCAGTGCAATGAAAATCATTATCTTCGGGGCGACCGGCATGGTCGGGCAGGGCGTACTGCGTGAGTGTTTACTGGCCGCAGACGTCGAACAAGTGACTGCCGTCGGCCGCACACCGCTAACGCAGAGCGACCCGAAACTGCATCAGGTATTACTGACAGACTTATATCGTCCGGAAATGATAGAAGAGCAGTTGAAAGGTTATGACGCCTGCTTCTTCTGTCTGGGTATGTCATCGTCAGGAAAGAGCGAAGCGATTTATCGCCGAGAAACTTACGACATGACCTTGGGCGTGGCGAAGCTGCTGGCCGCGCACTCACCCAATATGACCTTTACCTATGTTTCCGGCGCAGGTACCGATAGCTCAGAGAAAGGGCGTGTGATGTGGGCGCGTATCAAAGGCCGGACGGAAAACGATTTGCAGAAGCTGCCTTTTGCCAGCGTCTATCTATTTCGCCCTGGCATCATTGTGCCGCTGCACGGCATCGAGTCGAAAACGGCCAGCTACCGAATTTTCTACCGCCTGAGCAAACCGCTGCTGGCTCTCGCTCGTAAACTCTTTCCCCGGCAGTTTATCACGACCGAAATCCTCGGCCAGGCAATGCTCAACGCCGCGCGTGGTAATACAGGACGCTATGTACTGGAAAGCCAGGATATCGGCCAGTTGGCGATATCAGTAAAGGCCAGCGGATCAGAAATGTAATATTCAGTGAATAATGCCACTGAGGATTAATGAGCATCCCCTTATTTCGACGCTGAATATCGACGAAATATAAACGGATGCTATTAATCCTAATTTAGAGTTGACAATAATAGAGTGCATGGGTAGATTGCACGAGCCGGAAGTAGCGGCCTTTCTAAACTTAACATAAGAGACTAATGGACACTGTATCTAGTAGCTTCCCGAATGTAGCCGATAACGCCATTCGGAATATTAAACATGAAATCGATTGTGATCGTTTCATCGTTTGGGTGTACCTCGCCAGAGCCTGAGGCTCTCGTGTCTAAACACCTCAACCTGAACTATCACGGTCCCGAGGTGTATTATGAACTTCAAATCGACTCTTTTCCCTGATGTCAATTCACTGACATCCACGTTGCGTGTTCGCCACTCCCGCGATCGGACTCTGGCTGCGCGTAAAAAACACTCCGTTTCAATTTTTTCGACTAAAATCAATGAATTGAACCAGCGCATTACTAACTGGCGTGTCAGTCCTGTCACCGGCCAGCTGGAACAGCGTTGCTCCTTTTCTGATAGCGATGACCCACATAGTCGATCCTTCTTTGCCTGATTCTCACCGTGAACACGGGTTGAATAAACCTGTAAGCACGTTCTGAATCCCGTCATTATTAACGCCTGAACGTTATCCTCTTACTTTTCTTATTAAAGAAAATAGAGGACGGCGAAGCCATGCGAAAATAAAAGACACCCCATGAGGTTCCACCCCTTTATTTATTAAAGGGCGAGAAACCCTGCGCGAAATTAATTAAAAAACCGATCGCTTTAAACGATGCGGAATATTGACGGCTGCCTGTTATCTGGGTTCTGTTAAATACTCTCTGTTGTGTGGCGACAGGAGCACCACCATGACTGTAGAAATCAAAAACACTCAAAAGAAAAAAAACAAAGACAACACGCTTTCCATGCGCGCTGTCCAGGAAGCCAAAAACGGCGTGGCCATTACGCTGCTTAACGTTGGCGCGACCCGTGAAGGGTTGCTGAACTCTCATGCTGCCGGACGGCTGGAGAAAGAGGGTTATAACGAAGTCGCACACGACAAGCCACCTCACGCGCTGATTCAGTTAGTCAAAGCGTTCAACAATCCGTTTATTTATGTCTTGCTGGTACTGGGCAGCATCAGCTTCTTCACCGACTTCTGGTTCCCTTTTCGCGCCGGTGAAGAGACTGACCTGACCTCGGTTTACATCATCAGCACCATGGTTGCGCTCAGCGGGCTGGTGCGTTTCTGGCAGGAACATCGCTCGGCAAAATCCGCCGAAGCGCTGAAGGCCATGGTGCGAACCACCGCAACGGTGCTGCGGCGTGAAAACGGGGCGATGCCGGGAAAACTGCGTGAAATTCCCATGCGTGAGCTGGTGGTCGGCGATATCGTTCAACTCTACGCCGGGGATATGATCCCGGCCGATGTGCGGCTGATTGAGTCCCGCGATCTGTTCATCAGCCAGGCGGTGCTCACCGGCGAAGCCTTGCCGGTGGAAAAGTACGACACATTGGGCGATGTGGCGCAGAAGTCGGCGAGTGCGGTATCAGAAGATGAAGAGAACCTGCTCGACATGCCAAACATCTGCTTTATGGGCACCAACGTGGTCAGCGGCACAGCGCAGGCTGTGGTGGTGGCGACCGGTCCGCGCACTTACTTCGGGTCGCTGGCCAAAGCGATTGTGGGTACCCGCGCACAGACTGCGTTTGACCGGGGCGTGAACAGCGTTAGCTGGTTGTTAATCCGCTTCATGCTGGTGATTGTGCCGATTGTGTTCCTGATCAACGGCCTGATGAAAGGCGACTGGTGGGACGCCATGCTGTTTGCCGTGGCGGTGGCCGTCGGTCTGACGCCGGAAATGCTGCCGATGATTGTCAGCGCCAATCTGGCGAAAGGTGCCATGGCGATGGCGAAACGCAAAGTGGTGGTTAAACGCCTTAATGCGATTCAAAACCTCGGCGCAATGGACGTACTCTGCACCGATAAAACCGGCACGCTGACGCAGGATAAGATCATCCTCGAACATCATATTGATGCCAGCGGGCAGAAAAATGAGTCGGTGCTGTCGCTGGCGTGGCTGAACAGCCATCACCAGAGCGGTATTAAGAATCTGATGGATCAGGCCGTGCTCTATTTTTCAGACAATGAGCCAAACTTCGTCAAGCCGCAGGGATACACCAAAGTTGATGAGCTGCCGTTTGATTTTATCCGCCGTCGCCTGTCGATCGTGGTGAAAGACCCGCAGGCCAATCATCTGTTGGTGTGCAAAGGTGCCGTGGAAGAGATGCTGAGCATTTCGACCCATATGCATGAAAATGGCAAGATCGTTGAGTTGGATGAGGCACGCCGAGATGCGCTGTTGAAACTGGCTAACGACTATAACAAAGACGGCTTCCGCGTTCTGGTGGTGGCCACCCGCGACATCAAAAAGAGTGAGGCGAAAAAGCAGTACAGCACGGCGGATGAGTCAGACTTGATCATCCGCGGGTTCCTGACCTTCCTTGATCCGCCGAAAGAGACCGCCGGTCCGGCGATTGCCGCACTGCGTGATATCGGCGTCGCGGTGAAAGTATTGACCGGTGATAACGCGGTCGTGACCTGCCGCATCTGCCGTCAGGTCGGTCTGGAGCCGGGCGAGCCGGTGCTGGGGCCACAGCTGGAAAAACTGGACGATGCCACGCTAAAAGTACTGGTGGAAGAGCGCACGGTGTTTGCCAAACTGACGCCATTGCAAAAATCACGGGTGCTGAAGGCGCTGCAATCTAACGGCCATACCGTCGGTTTCCTCGGTGACGGCATTAACGATGCTCCGGCGTTGCGCGATGCTGACGTGGGTATCTCGGTTGACAGTGGCACGGATATCGCCAAAGAGTCCGCCGATATCATCCTGTTGGAAAAAAGCCTGATGGTGCTGGAAGAGGGCGTACTGAAAGGCCGCGAGACCTTCGGCAATATTATGAAGTACCTCAACATGACCGCCAGTTCCAACTTCGGCAACGTGTTCTCGGTACTGGTGGCGAGTGCGTTTATTCCGTTCTTACCTATGCTGGCCATTCAATTGCTGCTGCAAAACCTGATGTATGACATTTCTCAGCTGGCATTGCCGTGGGACAAAATTGATAAGGAGTTTTTGAAGAAGCCGCGTAAGTGGGACGCCAAAAATATCGGCCGCTTTATGGTGTGGATTGGCCCGACTTCGTCAATTTTTGACATGACGACCTTCGCGCTGATGTGGTACGTCTTCGCGGCCAACAGTGAGCATATGCAGACGCTGTTCCAGTCCGGCTGGTTCATTGAAGGGCTGCTGTCGCAAACGCTGGTGGTACATATGCTGCGCACCCAAAAGATCCCGTTCTTCCAGAGCACCGCTGCGTTGCCGGTGATGCTGATGACCGGGTTAATTATGGCAATTGGTATCTATGTGCCGTTCTCACCGCTGGGGCCGATGGTAGGTCTGCAAGCCCTGCCGTGGCAGTACTTCCCATGGCTGGCCGGTACCTTGCTGGCGTATTGCTGTGTCGCACAGGGTATGAAAATGTTTTATATCCGTCGTTTCAAACAGTGGTTCTGATGCCCCGGCATCCGCTTCGCTGACTGTCTGAACCCGGTGCCGCAATGCAACGCGGCACCGGCTTTTAACGCCCGCGTATCGAAAAATAATCAGCATTTTGCTTTACAGAAACAACCCTGAATAAGGGGGAATCATCATGTCCGGAACTACCCTGTTAATAAACCTGGCTGGCGCCATCGCTCTGTTGCTATGGGGCAGCCATATGATCTCGACCGCGCTGCAACGCGGCTTCGGCACCCCACTGCGTCACTGGATGGGGCGTCATCTGAATAACCGCTGGATGGCGCTGCTGTCCGGCATTGGCATCACCGGCATTTTGCAAAGCAGCACGGCGGTGAGCCTGATGGCCACGTCATTTACGGCGGCGGGCACGCTTAGCCTGGCACCCGCGCTGGCGGTGATGCTCGGCGCGAATATTGGCTCCACGCTGGTGGTGCAGCTGATGAGTTTCAACACCGCTATCGCTATTCCCCTGCTGATGCTGGGCGGCTTTGTAGTGTTTAAATTGCGCGATAACTCCGGCTTTGAAAGCGCGGGTTGCGCCATGATTGGCCTTGGCCTGATGCTGCTGGCGTTGAGCCTGCTCAGCGCGACGTTGGGCCATATTGAAGCCACGCCGGTATTTCACGCCGTAATGGCGGGGCTGGAGGGCGACACGCTGATCGCGCTGCTGGTGGCGATAGTCCTTACACTCATCTGCCACTCCAGCGTGGCGGTGGTGTTATTGGTGGCCTCGCTGGCGGCGACCGGCGTTATGACACCGGCCACGGCGATGGTGTTGGTGCTCGGAGCCAATATTGGCGGCGCGCTGCCTCCGGTGCTAAATGCCGGTTCGACGGTGGCGCTGCGTCTGCCGGTTGGTAACCTGATGGTGCGCGCGCTGGGTGCGGTGTTGGCGATGGCGTTGCTGCCGTGGCTGACGCAGATGGCCGCCACAACGACGCTGACCACGCCACAACTGGTAGTTTGGTTCCATACCGGCTTCAGTGCGGTGCTGGCATTGACGTTTATCTGGCTGACCGGCCCGCTGGCGCGGATGCTGGAGCGGATGTTTGTGCAGGAAGCGCGCCCGGAGGACCCGGGAATGCCGCTCTATCTGGACGAAGCAGGGCTGAGCGTGGCGTATCTCGGGCTTTCCAACTCGGTGCGGGAATCACTGCGGGCGGTGGATATGCTGACAGTCATGCTCGACCGGCTGTGCGTGCTGTTTGAAACGCTGGAGCAGGGCGCGGCGGACGAAATCCGCCAGGTAGATCAGTCACTGGACCTGCTGAGTGCCGCAATCCGCGCCTATCTGGCGGATCTGGGACACGATGGTATGAGCGACGCTGATGCCGACCGGGCGCAGGAGATCCTGATGTTTGTCATTAATGTTGAACACGCTGGCGACATTCTCTCCAGTAACCTGACGCAGCTGGCGACCCGCCGTGCGCGGCGCGGCGAGCAGTTTACGGAGTTCGAAATGAACCATATCCGGCTGCTGCACTGGGAAATGCTCACCAGCCTGCGCCTGGCGATCAGCGCCTTCCTGGGGGAAGACCTTTACGCCGCACATCAACTGGTGGTGCGCAAAGAAGCCATTCGCCAAATGGAAGCCTCGGCCAGCCGTGAACATTTCAAAAAGCTGCGTGAGGATAAAAATGCCTGGGCGGAATCCGGAGATATTTTCCAGCGTGTGCTGCGTGATTATCGCCGGGTCCATCATCACATTGCCGCCGTTGCCTATCCGGTGATCGACCGGCTGGGCGAAGAAACGCCGCTTCAGGGAGAATAAGACGCGATGAGGGAATTAAGATGAGAGTATTAATCTGCGCAGGGCGTTTTTACGCCGATACAAAGAACATGACCCGGATACTTGAACTCTATTCGCAGTCACACCGGATACAGGTGGTGATCCACGGCGGGCACCAATCTTCAGGCGGCATTATTGAAAGTTGGGCCAGGGATGCGGACATTCATGTGGTGCGCTACCCGGCCAACTGGGCCATGCATGGCAAATATGCCGAACTGCGGCGTAATCTGTTTATGCTCGAAGACAGCAAGCCAGATGCGATACTGGCTTTCCCCGGCGGCGAAGATACAGCGGACTGTATCCGGCAGGCGAAGAAAGCCGGTATTACGGTGGTAGAGGTGGATCTTTAGGCTTCGATCACAGGCCCTGACGCTTTTCCAGCGTGGTCGTGAGCCACGGCAACACCTCTTTCTTGCGACTGAGCATTCCCGGCAGTGGGACGGAGGCGTTGTCAAACAGCGTATTTTGCGAGAAGTAGATCACTGAGTTTTTCGTGCTGATGTCGGTAATGATCAGCGCGAACAGGTCCAGCGCGTTTTGGCCGCACTGACTGTCCATCGCGGCAATCAGCTGTGGCAAAATCGCGTCGGTCTGGGTAAAGCTGCTGACTTCAATTTGCGCCAGCAGCACGTCCAGACCGGCAATGTGGTAATTCTTCGCATCTTTATTGATCAGCGTTTCTGCGCTCATCCCTGCCAGATCGGTTTTCGCCGCCAGCAGGCCGCTGATAAAGGCTTCACGGTTAAGCTTACTGATAGCAAACAGTTCATCGGCGGCTTTAATGTCCACCGGCGTGGTGGTCGGTGAGGTGAGGGCGACGGTATCGCTCAGCAGTGCGCCAAGCATCAACGTGGCCTGAGACGCGGTGATCGTTTGATCCGTTTCGCGGGTGATCAGTTGCCACAACAGCGTGGCGCAGCTGCCGAGCGGCTGAACCCACACCTCGGCCGGGTTACGGGTGGTGACGGTGCCCAGACGGTGGTGATCGACTATCCCCAGAATATTGCTCTGCGGCAGCGAGGCCGGACCCTGCTCGAATTCGCTGAAATCTACCAGCCAGACGTCTTTATCCTCGATGCTCTCTTCCAGCAACGGCGGGGCTTCAACGCCAGCGGCCTGGAGGATAAAGCGGGTTTCCGGGTTTATCTCCCCGAGACGGAATGCGCGCGCCGGTCGCCCCTGCGCGTTAAGCCAGTCAGCGGCAATCAGTGCGCTGCAAACTGTGTCGCTGTCAGGGTTCAGGTGCCCGAAAACAGATATCATAATGACCTCATTGTGCTGGTTTACGAAAGGCCGTGCGCCTTTCAATCGGGACAGAGTGTACATCAGTCCCGCCCCGTTGTGCCGCCTGCCTTAATTTCTGTCAGTCGCCGAGCGGTAGCTGGTTTTTCTTCATCCCTTCGATTTTCATCAGCATGTGATACAGCGGGGCAATACGCTGAAACTCTTTGCTCAGGATATCGACCAGCCGGTCAGAGAATATCGTCTCCATGTCCATATGGCTGCTGATCAACGCGAAGGATTTTTTGTTGTACCAGGCTGCCAGCTCAGGTGCCTGATCTTTGATGAGCGGGCGCTTGTAGCTGTCGCCTTCGAGGGTGAAATTGGGTTCGATGCACTTCGCCATTTTAAGAAACGCAGCCGGATCGCGCAGCAACTGCTGACGGAACAGATCCATTGTCATCTTAGAGGCGCTGTAGTAGCCCAGCCCATAACGCCACCAGTCCTGACCGAATTCGAAAAAGTAGACCGGGGCGTCGGTCCAGTTTTTGCGTGAGCGCTTGAAGGTGATCCAGATATTGCTGCGATAAATCGACTTATCGTGAGAGAAGCGGGTATCGCGATGCATACGGGAGATGGTTTTGCCAATAGCCGGGCGCAGTTCAAACAGATCATCAATCACCTGCATATCCTGGCTCAAATCCGTCACCAGTTTGCGTACCGGTTCAAGCAGCTGTTGCTGATAGATATCGCGATGCTCCTCGAACCACTCCTTATTATTATTCTGGCGAAGCTGTTGCAAGAAGGTCAGGCCAGGTTGAGTAAAACCGGTAAATTCTCCCATGATGCTTCCTTTTTAAGGTCCACAGTGGACCTGTGATTTTAAACAGGCTGTTAATTAACTCAGTATCACC
Source organism: Enterobacterales bacterium (assembly GCA_003864575.1). Classification (GTDB taxonomy): domain Bacteria; phylum Pseudomonadota; class Gammaproteobacteria; order Enterobacterales; family Enterobacteriaceae; genus Ewingella. The sequence continues at coordinate 7,713 of BHES01000076.1, read as the reverse complement.
GAAGACGGCGCTGAGAGCAAAAAGTTCAAAATCCAGGTGCCCCCATGGTCAAGTTAGGTTATTTTTTATACAATCCTGACGCTCGTGGAGCCTGCTGAAGGCTAGACTATGGATTATAAAAGCAGCAATACGTTGATTTGTATTAAAAAAATACAAATAAATTTCCATACAATAAATTATTGAGATGCAACCGAAAAAGCCATATATTGGCCGCGATTTATTAATGGTGGTTATTTTTTTAATCAATTATTCAACTTCGGCGTTAGTGATAACCCAGTTGTAGGAGAGATATGATGACGGATAAAGTCCGTATTGATAATTTTGGTGCGAATTCATTAAATGCAAACAATGAAACCTATTTGGCGAGACAGGCTGAATTTGAATCGAATGTTAGGAGTTACCCCCGCAAATTGCCGTTAGCCATTGCACAAGCCCATGGCGTGTGGATCACCGATGTTGAGAATAATCAATATCTTGATTGCCTGGCTGGCGCGGGAACTTTGGCTCTTGGACACAACCATCCTGACGTGCTGCAAAGCATCCAAAATGTCATTACCAGCGGCTTGCCGTTACATACACTGGATCTGACAACGCCGTTGAAAGATCAGTTTTCTGAATATCTGCTCTCATTATTGCCAGGACAGGGCAAAGAGTATTGCCTGCAGTTCACTGGCCCGTCGGGTGCCGATGCGGTTGAAGCTGCGCTGAAACTGGCCAAAAAATACACCGGCCGTTCTGGCGTGATCAGCTTCTCCGGCGGCTATCACGGCATGACCCATGGCGCGCTCGCGGTAACAGGCAACCTGTCGCCGAAAGAAGCGGTTAACGGCATGATGCCTGAAGTACAGTTTATGCCTTACCCGCACCAGTACCGCTGCCCGCTGGGCATTGGCGGTGACGCTGGCGTTAAAGCATTGACCTACTACTTCGACAACCTGATCAACGACGTTGAAAGTGGCGTGCGCAAACCTGCGGCAGTCATTCTCGAAGCCGTTCAGGGTGAGGGCGGTGTTAATCCGGCCCCAGCCGAGTGGTTGCAACGCATCCGCAAAGTGACGCAGGAACACGGTATTCTGCTGATCCTTGACGAAGTGCAAGCAGGTTTCTGCCGTACCGGCAAACAGTTCGCCTTCGAACACGCCGGTATCGAGCCAGACATTATTGTGATGTCCAAAGCGGTCGGCGGTGGTTTACCTCTGGCAGTTCTGGGTATCAAAAAACAGTTCGACGCATGGTCACCGGGTCATCACACCGGTACCTTCCGCGGCAATCAGCTGGCGATGGCCACCGGCCTGACCACATTGCAGATCCTGAAAGAACACAAGATCGCAGACAAAGTGGCAGCGCAGGGCGAATGGCTGAAAGCCAGACTGGCTGACCTGCAAAAACGTTACCCGGTTATCGGCCACGTGCGCGGTCTGGGCTTAATGATCGGTATTGAGATCGTTAAACCGAACGAAGCGCAAGATCACATGGGCTGCTACCCGGCTGATGCTGACCTGTCCGCGTTGCTACAGAAGAAATGTTTCGAAGCCGGGCTGATTCTGGAACGTGGCGGCCGCGATGGTTGCGTGCTGCGCCTGTTGCCATCCCTGCTTATCACCAACGATGAGTTGGGAATTTTCCTCGATAAGTTTGAGCAGGCGCTGTTAGCGACCGGCCTCAAGCCTGTCTGAGTGGAGTAAAAGACCGCGATGTCCGAGTTAAACCCGATCCTGGCCGCCTCAGCGCAAAGCACTGAGGCTTACCAGCAGGCGATTGCCCAGAGCAGCGCAGCTGTCGTGCAGTGGCTGCAACAACCTGAGATGTATCAGGGCAAAACCGTTGCCGAACTGCGTGAACGCATTACGCTTGATTTCAATCCGCAGGGCCTGGGCAACCAGGCGGCGATTGAACGTGCTATTGAGTACTTTTTAAAAGACAGTCTGTCAGTCCATCACCCACAGTGTGTGGCGCACCTGCATTGCCCGAGTCTGGTGATAAGCCAGGCCGCCGAAGTGCTGATCAATGCGACTAACCAGAGCATGGATTCCTGGGACCAAAGCCCGTCAGCCACCATCATCGAGATTAAGCTGATCGAATGGCTGCGTACTCAGGTAGGTTATCAGGCGGGCGATGCTGGCGTGTTTACCAGCGGTGGCACCCAGAGTAATCTGATGGGCTTGATGTTGGCGCGCGATGCTTTCTTCGCCCGTCAGGGGCACTCTGTCCAGCAGGACGGCCTGACCGGCGATCTGAAAAAGATTAAAGTCTTCTGTTCTGAAAATGCGCACTTCTCTGTGCAGAAGAACATGGCGCTGATGGGGCTGGGGTATCAGTCCGTCACGCTGGTGAAGACCGACAAGTTCGCGCGTATGGACGTGAATGACTTAGCCGAAAAAGTCGCACAGGCGCAAGCCAACGGCGAGCAGATCCTGGCGATTGTCGCTACCGCAGGTACGACCGATGCCGGTGCTATCGACCCGCTGCGCGCTATCGCAACGCTGGCGGCAAAGCATCAGATTTGGGTGCATGTTGACGCAGCCTGGGGCGGAGCACTGCTCTTGTCTGAGAAATACCGCGACTATCTGGACGGCATTGATCTGGTGGATTCCATCACCCTGGACTTCCACAAGCAGTTCTTCCAGACCATCAGCTGCGGCGCATTCCTGCTCAAAGAAGAGCGTCACTATGAGCTGATGCGCTATCAGGCCGCTTATCTGAACTCAGAGTTTGATGAAGAAGCCGGTGTACCAAATCTGGTGTCTAAATCGTTGCAGACTACCCGCCGTTTTGATGCGTTAAAATTGTGGATGGGTTTGGAAGCGTTGGGCCAGAAGCAGTACGCCGACATCATCGATCACGGTGTGACGCTGGCGCAGGACGTGGCAAAATACGTGACCGAACAGGCGTCACTGGAACTGGTGATGCAGCCACAATTGGCCAGCGTACTGTTCCGTTTCCGCCCTCTGTCTCTGCCAAATGCCAGCGATGCGGCGATTGCTCTGCTGAACCAGAAGATCGGTGATGCTCTGCTGGAGTCCGGCCGCGCTAACGTGGGTGTGACTGAGCACAACGGCGTCACCTGCCTCAAACTGACGTTGCTGAACCCAACCGTGACGCTGGAGGATGTGAAAGTCCTGCTGGCGCTGGTGGACAAAACCGCACAGCAGTTGCTGAACGCGTAATGTCTCCGCGCCTTTGCTGGCGCGCAGTAAAAAGCCGATAACATGTAAATGTTATCGGCTTTTTTATGCACGGCCAGAATTTCACACGTACCGTCTCCGCTGCAAACACCTTGCGCACTGTTTCAGAATGTTTATCGTCACTGTCTGCGCGGATGACTCAGTACGGATTTCCCTTAACCCATGTTATCCAGCGAGGAAAGAAGATGTTCGGGTAACTGAAGGTTTACGCTCTGAATGTTTTGCTGCAAATGTTCCACCGAAGAGGTGCCCGGTATCAGCAGGATATTGGGCGCACGATGTAACAGCCATGCGAGAGCGACCTGCATCGGCGTTGCCCCGCACTGCTCTGCGACGTGGCTTAACGCATCGGCCTGTAAGGGAGAAAAACCGCCGAGCGGGAAATATGGCACATAGGCGATCCCCTCTTTTTCAAGATGGTCAATCAGTGCATCGTCATGGCGATGGGCAAGGTTGTACATGTTCTGCACGGACACGATCTCGGTGATCGTACGTCCCTGAGCTATCTGTTTTGCGGTCACGTTGCTCAATCCAATGTGGCGGATAAGTCCCTTATTCTGCAGTTCTGCCAGCGCCGTCAGAGGTGCTTCAATATCTCCCTCGACCGGTCCACCGACGTTTAGCATCACGCGAAAGTTCACCACGTCCAGCACATCAAGACCGAGATTACGCAGGTTATCATGCACTGCGGACTCCAGTTCCGCCGCCGATGACGCCAGATTCCACGACGCATCACTACCCCGACGGGCACCGACCTTCGTCACAATGGTCAGCGCGTCAGAGTAGGGATGAAGCACCTCACGGATGAGCTGATTGGTGACGTGCGGCCCATAGAAATCGCTGGTGTCGATGTGGGTGATACCGCTTTCGACAGCGGCACGAAGCACGGCCAGCGCGGCGGCCTTGTCTTTAGGTGGCCCGAAAACGTGAGGCCCCGCCAGCTGCATTGCCCCGTAGCCCATGCGTGTAACGGGCAAATCGCCCAGTTGAAAAGTACCGGCTCGTGTTGCTTCAGTCATGGATGCGTTCCTTATTTCGGGGGTGATTTCGTCAATGGCGAGAGGTTCATGTAGAATACGAATAATCATTCATATTGTGAATTCGCATATGCAGACCGATAACGGACAGGGGCTTGAGGCCCGCAAACGGCCACAACAGGCGCGATCTCTGGCGACTGTAGACGCCATTTTTGATGCGACTATTCAGGTTTTACAGACTGAAGGGTTGCAACGACTAACGACAATCCGCGTAGCGGAGAGAGCGGGCGTGTCGGTTGGCAGCCTTTATCAATATTTTCCGCAAAAGCAGGCCCTTCTTTTTGCCGTTTTGCAGCGACATCTGGAAAGAGTGGTGAAAGCGACGGAAGAGGCGGCGGCGTCAGTGCATCACGCCACGTTGCAGACCATGGTGAAAGCCGTCGTTACCGCGTTTGTACAAGCCAAGACCGAGAACCTGGATGAGTCGCGTGCGCTATACGCCGTGGCGATTGAACTCGACTCACGGGAGTATGTTCGCGAAGTTGGGGAACGTAACCGTGCGGCGCTGGAAGCCATGCTGAAGACGGCGTGTGATGCGAATTTTGACAACGTGGGGATGGTGACGTTCATGCTGATGGGCGCGCTGGTCGGCCCCATCCGTTTTCTGCTTGAGGGGACGCTGCCGCCACTGAATATCCCCGAACTTTGCGGCCAGCTTGAGTCGCTCTGTCTCGGGTATCTTGAGCGTGAGGCGCGCCCTGGCGGGATCCCCGCGTTTGCTTATAAGTCCTGACCCACCATCATTCTGTGACCGTCCGGAGTTGCGATGGTGAATTCGCGCATACCATGGGGTTTATCAGCCGGAGCCTGAAGAATAATGGCGCCCCGGCTGACAAATTCATGGTGAAGGGCGTCGACATCGTCAACATTCAGGTAGGCAAAATAGTTGTGATCACCGGTGGCTGAGGGCGGTATCGCATCCGGCGAATGTCCCAACATGATACGCACGCTTCCTCGTGACGCGACCTGCCAGCCCATATCTTCAGGCCATCCCAGGCTGAACCCAAGCACGTCACGAAAATAAGCGGCGCTTTTCTTAAGATCGGGTACGGCAATGACAAAAGAGCCTGAAAGCAAATTGGCGTCAGAACCAGACATCGTAAAACTCCTTTAAACGTGATGAAACTGCGAATGCAGCGTTGAAAAGTGCCATGAATATCACTTTTTTGGAATGAACATTCTGCGGGAAAGGCCCATTTTCTGTCTATCTTGATCAAATACCCATAATAGATTTAAACCCTCGCCCGCATTAGCTCATCGACCCGGGTTGTATACGCAGGTGACAGCATTTCACGCTTCATCGCCCAACCGCGCTGGATGCCCTGACCGGCGAACCACACTTTTCCCGTGCCTCTTTTATGGATCTCATCCAGCGTTGCCATCAGCTGTTCGCTGTTTCTTTTGGGCTGATAGTCGTCGAAAAGATTGAGTTGGGCGACGCCCTGACTGAAAAAGTCTCCCAGCATGACGCCCCCTTTTTGATAACGATAACCGGGTTGCCAGATTTGCTCGAGGCAGCGCACGGCGGCATTGAGAATATCGCGGCTGTCTTGTGTTGGTGTCAGTAATTTCATACCGGCATGATTGCTGTAATACGGGACGTTTGGGTCGTGCGGGCTGGTTTTTACGAACGCGGAAATATACCGGCAATACTGATGTTCGCCGCGCAGTTTCTCGGCGGCACGCACTGCGTAATTGCAAATCGCTTCGCGCATGTCCTGATAGTCAGTAATGCGCTCACCAAACGAGCGGGAACAAATGATCTGCTGTTTAGTCGGTACGGACTCTTCAAATGCCAGACAAGACTCTCCACGCAGCTCGCGCACGGTGCGTTCCAGCACGACGCTAAAATGCTTGCGAATAAGGGAGGAGGGACTGTCAGCCAGTTGCAGTGCGGTCTTAATGCCCAGTGAATCCAGGTGCTTAGTGATACGTCGCCCGACGCCCCAGACTTCCTCCACGGGGATCAGATTCATCAGCTTTCTTTGTCGCACGTTCTGCGATAAATCCAGTACCCCGCCGGTACCTTTCCACTTCTTTGCTGCAAAATTAGCCAGCTTTGCCAGCGTTTTGGTGGGGGCAATACCGACGCCAACCGCCAGATGATTCTCTTTCCAAATTTTATCCTGCACCTGTTTGCCGAAATCGTGCCAGGCAGGGCAGTTATCGATACCGGTAATATCCAGAAAGGCTTCATCGATGGAATAGACGTCCACGGCCGGGGCCAGTAACTCCAGTGTTTCCATGACGCGCTGGGACATATCGGCATACAGCGCATAGTTTGAGGAAAATACCACCACATTGTGGCGCTGAATGGCCTCACGCATTTTGAAAAATGGCGCACCCATTTGAATTTCTGCCCGCCTGGCTTCTGCGTTGCGGGCAATGACGCATCCATCGTTGTTGGACAGCACAATAACCGGTCGCCCCTGTAAATCAGGTCGGAAGACGGTTTCGCATGAGGCGTAGAAGCTGTTGACATCCACCAGCGCAAACATATTCAGCGGGCTGCATAGATGATGAATGTGACCACGCCGAAGATCTCCAGTGCCTCTTCGTTGCCGAAGGTGATGGGGGCAAAGTTGGGATTCATGGGCACCAGTTGGACGCTCGGATGGGTGCACAGTTTTTTCACCGTGAACTCGCCATCGACCGCGGCGACGACAATATCGCCATGGGTGGCCGTCAGGGAACTGTCGACCACCAACAGATCGCCTTCGTTGATATTGCCGTCGGTCATCGAATGACCCGAGACGCGGACAAAGTAGGTCGCGCTGGGATGCACAATCAGCAGTTTGTTCAGATCCAGACGTGATTCCACGTAGTCCTGAGCCGGTGACGGAAAGCCGCACGGTACGCGATCGAGGAACAAAGGCTGGGCGTTTTTCTGGGGGTGTTCATCGGGGATGTGGAAAATCATAAAAATGTCTCATTGATACTGGTTATTTATACAGTATCTGCGAGGCGGCGGGTAGGATCAAGCAGCTTACCCGACGTTTTTAGGAAGGGTTTGAAGTTCGGGGTAATTTAGTTGTCTTTGCTCACCGGCGAGCGGGCTCACCGGCCATCAATCGCTTACGAAAGGCATCGGGGTAACGAGGAATTAGCTCATCAACCCGGCGGCGACGTTCACTGACAGACCTAAAATCGCCAGGTTGAACACAAACGCCATGATGGACTGAATCAGCGTGTGCGGCGGACTTCCGTATTGCCGGTAGCGACATCCGCAGTCTGGCAGGCGACGGCCAGCGTGAAGGAGAAATAGAGAAAATCCCAGTACTCCGGTTTCTAGATTTTATCGGGGAACAGCAGCGCTTTATGCTCCTCTGCACCGTGCCGATAGTAGAGGTGGGCGTAATGCATGGAAAAGGCGGTGGGCAACAGGGACCATGAGACAACCAGCGTGCTGGCCGTCAGGATGAGATGGAATGATTTGGCCGCGCCGGAGAGCTGTTTAACCGTACTTAGCTCCATGAAAATCACCAGCATAC
>BHES01000075.1 GCA_003864575.1 Enterobacterales bacterium | reverse complement strand
CGCTTCGGGGTATAGGGGCTATGATCGGCATTGCTCAGTCCGGTTGTGGTGTTTGGCGATTGATCAGATCGCTCAAATCGGATTGAGTTCCCTCCAGTGATCTACTATTAAGCGCAGTTATTTAGCCTGCGGAGGCATTGCGGGCAATATCATTAAATGCGTGGCTATCAGTGAGAGCGTACGCGGAGAGGGGCTGGCGCTAACGCTTGCCACCGAGCTGGTTAACCTGGCCTACGAGCGCCATCACAGTCATTTGTTTATCTACACCAAAACGCAAAACCAGGCTCTGTTTCAGCGCTGCGGTTTTTATCCGATTGCCAGCGTGCCAGGAATTGTGGTGTTGATGGAAAACAGCCCTTGCCGCTTAAGCCGTTACGCGAATGAATTGCACCAGGGTTATCAGCCGGGAAAACGTATCGGCTGTATTGTCATGAATGCGAATCCCTTCACGCGGGGTCATCAATATCTGGTCCGGCAGGCGGCGAAACAGTGCGACTGGTTACACGTATTTTTAGTGAAAGAGAATAATTCACGCTTCCCCTATGAAGATCGGTATGAATTAGTTCGCGAGGGTATTGAAGATATTAAACATGTGACCTTGCATTCCGGTTCAGAATATATGATTTCCCGCGCCACGTTCCCCTGCTATTTCATCAAAGATCAGGGTGTGGCAGACGACTGCTATACCGAAATTGATCTCAAAATATTCCGTCAGTATTTGGCCCCCGCGCTGGGAATTACCCACCGGTTTGTCGGTACGGAGCCTTTTTGTGAAGTGACCGCCAAATACAATCAGGACATGCGCTATTGGCTGGAAACCGACGAGCTGGAATGGCCTTGCGTCGAGCTGGTTGAGATCCCGCGCCTTACCTGGGAGGACACAGCGATTTCAGCCTCATGGGTGCGTAAATTACTGGCGCAATCGGACATCACGACCATCCGCCAATTGGTTCCCCCGGCGACCTGCCACTACCTCGAAAAACTTCTTGCCGTGCGCACTGGAAAATCCGCAGAGCGGGCCATGGCAACCGCCAACCAGACAGGTGAACAATGAATATTATCCGCGAAACCCTTGCCGGCACGCTGGAGTCCAGCGATGTCATGGTGCGCGTTGCACCTAATCCCACGCACATCGACCTGCAATTAAACAGCACCGTTGAGAAACAGTTCGGCCAGCAAATTCGCCAGTGTATCGCTGACGTGCTGAAGGAGTTGCAGATTGAAACCGTCACGCTGGTAGTGGATGACAAAGGCGCGCTCGATTGCGTGCTGCGCGCCCGTTTGGAGACGGCGCTCATCCGCGCCAGCGAACAAAATCCTCATCAATGGGAGGTTCGCTGATGCTGACCCAACGCAAACTCAGAATGCGCCGCAGCATGTTATTTGTGCCAGGCGCCAACGCGGCGATGGTCAGTAACGCGTTTATTTATCAGGCTGATGCCGTGATGTTTGACCTTGAAGATTCGGTGATCCTGCGTGAAAAAGACGCGGCCCGTCGTCTGGTCTTTCATGCGCTGCAACATCCGCTGTACCGGGAAACAGAAACCATCGTGCGGGTTAACGCACTGGATTCGGCCTACGGTCTGGCCGATCTGGAAGCGGTGGTTCGGGCAGGCGTCAACATTGTGCGGCTGCCGAAAACGGACACCGCGAAAGACGTCACCGATATGGAAACCGAAATTGCCCGTATCGAAGCGCAATGCGGCCGTCCGGTAGGCAGCACCGGCATGCTGGCGGCCATCGAGAGTGCCCGGGGTATCACGCAGGCCGTCCACATCGCCCAGGCGTCACCACGGCTAATTGGTATCGCGCTGGGGGCAGAAGATTATGTACGGGATCTACGCACCGAGCGCTCGCCGGAAGGGACTGAGCTGCTGTTTGCCCGCTGTTCGATTCTGCAAGCCGCCCGCGCTGTGGGTATTCAGGCCTTCGATACGGTTTACTCGCAAGCCAACAATGATGACGGTTTTCTTAACGAAGCGGCGCATATCAAACAGCTGGGTTTTGACGGCAAATCGCTCATTAACCCGCGTCAGATTGAACTCCTGCACAACCTCTATGCCCCGACCTTAGCCGAAAGAGACCATGCGCAGGCAGTCGTTGACGCCGCTGCCGCTGCCGCCGCCGAATCCGAAGGGCTGGGCGTAGTGTCGCTCAACGGCAAAATGGTCGACAGCCCGGTGATAGAGCGGGCACGTCTGGTATTGCAGCGGGCGGCATTGTCCGGCCTTCGTGATGAATAACAGGGAGCAAATGATGCAAAGGCAACAGCGCGTAAATCAGTTCAGTGAAACGGCAACGGCGGCATACTCCCGTTTTGCTCCCGTGTCGAAAGCTAACCAGCAGGCGGCAAAACCCCGCGACCACAAACTCTGTTCGTCGCTTGAAAATGCCATCCGCCGCAGTGGGTTGCAGGATGGGATGACCATTTCGTTTCACCATGCGTTTCGTGGCGGTGACCTTACGCTCAATCAGGTAGTCGACACGCTGGCCACCATGGGCTTTAAAAATCTTACCCTGGCATCAAGCTCCCTGAGCGACTGCCATGCGCCGCTGATCGAGCATATCCGCCACGGCGTGATTGGCCATATTTATACGTCCGGGCTGCGTGGTCCGCTGGCGGAAGCCATTTCACACGGCGCATTGCCTGAGCTGCCACCGGTGCAGATCCACTCGCATGGTGGGCGGGTCAACCTGATAGAAAGCGGTGAACTGCGCATCGACGTGGCATTTCTCGGCGTCCCGGCCTGCGACATCTTCGGCAATGCCAACGGCTACAACGGCAACGCACGCTGCGGCTCGCTAGGGTATGCACAAGTTGACGCACAGTTTGCGCATCAGGTGGTGCTGCTGACTGAACAACTGCTGCCTTATCCGCACAGCGCCAGTATTGCGCAAGACTGCGTTGACCTGATTGTGCAGGTCGAAAAAGTGGGGGATGCCGAAAAAATCGGCGCGGATGCCACCCGCATGACCAGTAATCCGCGTGAATTGCTGATCGCCCGCCGTGCCGCCGACGTGATTGTCGCTTCCGGCTATTTCAAACAAGGCTTCTCTTTGCAGACCGGGACGGGGGGCGCGTCGCTGGCCGTCACCCGTTTCCTGGAAAAAAGTATGCGCCGTCAGGGGATCACTGCCGGTTTCGCTCTCGGCGGAATTACCGCATCGATTGTCGATTTGCATGAAAAAGGGCTGATCGAACGCCTGCTCGACGTTCAAAGTTTTGACCGTCAGGCCGCAGAGTCACTGGCCCGTAATCCCGGCCACTACGAAATCAGCGCCAATCAATACGCTAACCAGAGCTCGAAAGGAGCATCGGTTGAACAGCTTGACGTCGTGGTGCTGAGCGCACTGGAAATCGACACCGGTTTTAACGTCAACGTGCTGACCGGCTCTGATGGCGTGCTGCGCGGCGCGTCCGGCGGCCACTGTGATACTGCAGCCGCCGCGCGTTTAGCCATTATTGTTGCGCCGCTGGTACGCGGGCGTATTCCGACGCTGGTCGAGCAGGTGACCACCTGTGTTACGCCAGGCTCGAGTATCGACATTCTGGTCACCGACCATGGTATTGCGGTGAATCCGGCACGGCCGGATCTGAGCAAAAGCCTGCAACAGGCTGGGATCAAAACCGTCACCATCGGCTGGCTTTACGAGCGTGCGCGTCTGCTTAGCGGAGAACCCGCACCGCTGGCCTTTACCGACCGCGTAGTGGCGGTGGTGCGCTATCGCGACGGCTCGGTTATCGATGTCGTTCATCAGATTGAGGAGTAGCCATGCACGCTATCTCCCCGTTATTGGCCGCCAACCGCGCCGTCAGCTTGCCGGAACTTCTTTCAAGCCGTGAATCTCGTCAGACCCGGCAGCGAGCGTGGTTGGCGCGCCATCACTGCACGTTAATTTCCCTGACGATGGTGATGCCAGGTGCAGTAAAAGACACCGAACTCAGCAGGGAATTGTTTTGCCTCGCATGGCAGGCGCTGGAAACCTTAAGGCAGCAACGAGGCTGGTCATGGCTGGCGTGGCGCTGTTTGCCGCAGGAAACCGGCAGCGAAGGGCTCATTGCCCTCGACGTTCCGGCGCAGGACGTTAAACAGGCGACGCTGGCGCTGGAAGAGAGCCAGCCGCTGGGACGTCTGTGGGATATCGACGTGCTCGACGCCAGCGGGGCGATATTGTCGCGTCGGGATTTCGGCCTGCCTGCGCGTCAATGCCTGCTCTGCCCGCAACCCGCCAATCTCTGCGCCCGTGAACAGAAACACAGCGCGGCAGAGCTGCTTAGCCGGATGGAGACGATGCTCAATGCCGCAGCGCATGAATAAAGAGGCCGCTCAGGTTGTTGACGTGAAAGCCGAATGGGCCGAACTGGCGTATCAGGCGTTGCTGCATGAAGTGAATCTGACGCCTAAACCGGGCCTGGTGGATCGCGCGAACAACGGTGCGCATCGGGACATGACGTTGCAGTATTTCTACCGCAGTGCCGAGGCGATTGAACCCTGGTTCACCCGTTTTATTACCGAAGGCGAAGAGAGCTACCAGCGACCGGCTGGCGAAATACTACGCCGCTTGCGTCCACTGGGTTTGGGTTGTGAAAACGCCATGTTTACGGCAACCGGTGGGGTGAATACGCATAAAGGCACTGTGTTTTCCATGGGGCTGCTTTGCTGCGCACTGGGGCGTTTGCATCGTCAGGGGCGCGCTATTAACGCTGCTGCGCTAGGTCACGAAGTGGCTCTTTTTTGCCAGGGCCTGGTTGAAAGAGAGCTGAACTCTGCACCTGTTTTGTCGCAACAGACCGCCGGACAACAGTTGTTTCATCTTCACGGGCTGACCGGCGCGCGCGGTGAAGCGCAGTCAGGTTTTGCCACGGTACTGACGCTCAGTCTGCCGTTTTACCGGCGGATGACCGGGCAGGGAAAAAACCAGCAGCAGGCGCTGAGCCAAACGCTGTTGCTGCTGATGAGCCTGAATGCTGACACCAACGTGGTATCGCGCGGTGGAATGTCCGGGCTGACGTGGCTACAACGCCGCGCCCGTGAGGTGCTGCGCGCCTGTTGGCAGAAATCCCCAACGCCGTTATTACAACAATTTGATGAGCAATGCATTGCACGCCATCTCAGCCCCGGGGGCAGCGCCGACTTACTGATTCTCACCTGGTTTTTGGCGCAGTTTCCGGAATAAAAATCTAAAAAAAGTTCGTCAATTTTTCACCTTAACCCGTTTTAACAGGAGACCTGCTGATGGTCATTTCAAAGGAATTCATCGGAAAAGCATTGATGCCGCTGGTCGTGCTGGCCGTGTTGCTGTGCATCCCCGTACCGGACGGTATGCCGCCGCAGGCGTGGCGTTACTTTGCCATTTTCGTCGCCATGATTGTCGGCATGATCCTCGAACCCATTCCAGCCACGGCGATCAGTTTCATCGCCATGACGGTGTGTGTTATTGGGTCCAACTGGGTATTGTTCGACGCCAAAGAGTTGGCTGACCCGAGTTTCGAGGCAGGAAAGCAGGCATTGAAATGGGGGCTGGCGGGTTTCTCCAGTACCACGGTCTGGCTGGTGTTCGGGGCGTTTATTTTTGCACTGGGCTATGAAGCTACCGGTTTGGGTCGACGCATCGCGCTGATCATGGTCAAGTTTATGGGGAAACGTACCCTGACGCTCGGCTACGCGATTGTGATCATCGATATTCTGCTGGCGCCGTTTACCCCCTCGAATACCGCCCGCACCGGGGGGACCGTTTTCCCCGTGGTGAAAAATTTGCCTGCGCTGTTTGAGTCTTACCCTAATGATCCTTCTTCACGCCGCATCGGTGGGTATCTGATGTGGATGATGGTGATCAGTACCAGCCTTAGCTCGTCGATGTTTATTACCGGCGCAGCGCCTAACATTTTAGGCGTTGAGTTCGTCAGTAAAATTGCGGGCGTACACATCGGCTGGATGCAGTGGTTCCTGGCGTTCCTGCCGGTCGGCCTGATTTTACTGATCGTGGCACCTTGGCTTTCTTACGTCCTGTACAAACCCGGCGTGACCAAAAGTAATGAAGTGGCAGTCTGGGCTGGCAGCGCGCTGAAAGAGTTGGGCGGGTTGACCAAGAAAGAGCTGACGCTCATTGTGTTGGTGCTGTTTAGTCTGTGCTTATGGGTGTTTGGTGGCAGCTTTATTGACGCCACCGCCGTCGGATTGCTGGCCGTCGCGTTAATGCTGATCCTTCACGTCGTGGCATGGAAAGATATCACCAAGTATTCGAGCGCATGGAATACGCTGGTCAACCTTGCCACTCTGGTTGTTATGGCCAACGGGCTGACCCGTTCTGGCTTCATCAAATGGTTTGCTGACACCATGAGCCATCACCTCAGCGGGTTCTCGCCGAGTGCGACCGTTGTGGCGCTGGTACTGGTGTTCTACTTCTCTCACTATCTGTTTGCCAGCCTGTCGGCGCACACCGCGACGATGATGCCGGTGATTCTGGCCGTGGCGATGGGCTTGCCGGGCTTGCCAATGGCAGAACTGTCGATGCTGCTGGTATTGTCGATTGGTATCATGGGCGTACTGACGCCTTATGCGACCGGTCCGGGCGTCATTATCTATGGCTGCGGTTACGTCAAATCTAAAGATTACTGGCGTCTTGGTGGGATCATGGGTGTGCTGTATATCTCCATGCTATTGCTGGTCGGCTGGCCGCTGATGAAGCTGTGGATGTGATCACCGCCCATTGAGGCAACAACCCAAAAAGCGGAGCTAAGCCTCCGCTTTTTTTATGAATTTTTTGGTAATACACCTTAACGCGTTGTTACTTCACTTCGATTCGTTCCCGCCCTGACATCCTGTACTCTTGATAGTTCCCGCATATCGCATTGATAATTATTATCGTTTCCATTATTGTTATGCCCTCTTCAGGGAACGTAAAGGAATCGCAAGAAGATGATTATGCGGAGAAAAAGTAGGAACAAGCTTTTAACAGGAGCAGCGCTCAGCGTCATGTTGGGGCTGTTTAGCCTGGAGTCGCTGGCTGTCACCGTCACTGACATTGCCGGGCGCACCGTTACCGTGCCGGACAATGTAGAACGCATTGTGCTCGGCGAAGGGCGGTTATTCTTTGCGTTATCCTTGCTGGAAGGGCAAAAGCCCTTTGATCGTATTGTCGGCTGGCAGGGGGATTTCCGTAAGCTGGACCCGCAAACCTACGCCGTCTACCAAGCGAAATTCCCGCAGATTGATGCGATTCCGCTGATTGGCAACACCAGTGCTGACAGCATCAGCCCGGAAAAAGTGCTGACGTTAAATCCACAGGTGGCAATTTTCGGTTTATCTGGCCACGGGCCGGGTAAAGAGAGCGCGCTGGTCGGGCAGTTGCAGAAAGCCGGTGTGCCGGTGGTGTTTGTCGATTTCCGCACCTCACCGCTGAAAAACACCCTGCCAAGTATGGAATTGCTGGGCAAAGTGCTGAACCGCGAAAAGCAGGCGCAGGATTACATTGCGTTCTATCAGGAGAATATCCAACGCGTCACGGATGTGACCCAGGATATTCCTGAACAGCAAAAACCGAAAGTATTCATCGAGCTGCGTGCGTCCACCGCAGACGAATGTTGCCGTTCGGCCGGCAAGGGCAATATGGGCGACTTTATCGATCTGGCCGGTGGAGTTAACATTGCGAAGCCGCTGTTGCCGGGTCCGCTCGGGCAGGTCAATCTGGAAAAAGTGATCGCCTCGCAACCGGATGTCTATATCGTCAGTGGGGGCTCAGCCGCGCAGAAAATCGGTGACGCGAATCCACCGACCAGCCTGATTCTGGGCGCGCAGGTTACGCCACAGCAGGCACAGGCCAGCCTCATGCCGCTGCTGCAACGCAAAGGCATCTCCACGCTGAAAGCGGTGGAGGCGGGGCGCAGTTATGGTATCTGGCACAACTATTACAACTCGCCGTACAACGTGATGGCGGTGCAGGCTTTTGCCAAATGGTTCTACCCGCAGAAGTTTGTTGATTTGAACCCTGAGCAAACGCAGAAACAGATGTACAAGCAGTTCCTGGCCGTAGAGCCGACAGGCACCTATTGGACTGACGCGAAAAAAACGGAAAACACGCAGTAGTCCGCTGTGGGTTTGTTTATCAATTAAAGAGATGTAAAGACACATGAGCGCAACCCCCGATCCCTTACTGACGGAGAGTCCGCAGGCCGACAACAGCGTGATGGGCCGATACCAAAGTATCGTCCGCCGTCGTCTGTTACTTATGCTGGTGCTGGTGATGGCGATTATCGCCTCGCTTATCATCGACTTCATTATGGGACCGTCCGGGCTCTCGCTGCATACGCTGTGGAAAACGCTGTTTGATGCGTCATCGGCTGACGCCGGTACGCGCGTGATTGTCTGGGACATCCGTCTGCCGTATGCGCTGATGGCGATTGCCGTCGGTATGTCGCTGGGCCTGGCCGGGGCTGAGATGCAAACCATCCTCAACAACCCGCTGGCTTCACCGTTTACGCTCGGCGTCTCTTCTGCGGCGGCTTTTGGTGCTGCGCTGGCGATTGTGCTCGGCATCGGTATTCCGGGCGTGCCGGATCAGTGGTTCATCTCCGCCAATGCTTTTGTCTTCGCGCTGATGGCCGCGCTGATGCTTGACGGCATTACCCGCTGGACGCGCGTCGCCAGTTCCGGCGTGGTGCTGTTCGGTATTGCACTGGTCTTTACCTTTAATGCGCTGGTTTCCCTGATGCAGTTCATCGCTACCGAAGATACTTTGCAGGGGCTGGTGTTCTGGACCATGGGCAGTCTGGCACGGGCGTCATGGGTGAAACTCGGCGTGATGCTGTTGGCCTTCCTGATCTTGCTGCCGTGGTCGATGATGAGTGCGCGGAAGCTGACCGCGCTGCGTCTGGGCGAAGATCGCGCTATCAGTTTTGGCATCGACGTGCGCCGTTTGCGGCTGGGTACGCTGCTGCGTATCAGTATTCTCTCTGCGCTGGCGGTTGCCTTCGTCGGGCCGATTGGTTTTATCGGCCTGGTAGCACCACATATTGCCCGCCTGATGTTTGGTGAAGATCACCGTTTCTATCTGCCAGCCAGTGCGCTGATTGGTGCGCTGGTGTTGTCGATGGCCTCGGTGGCGTCGAAAAATCTGGTGCCGGGCGTCATTATTCCTGTGGGTATCGTGACGTCGCTGGTCGGCGTGCCGTTCTTCCTGAGTATTATTTTGCGTCACCGGGGGAATGTCTGATGTCCGCTGTACTGCAATTCAAAGCCAAAACAGACCTGTACGCGGTAACGCAGGGTTTGCAAATCCGAGACTTCAACGCCGGATATCCCAAGCGTCCGGTGATCCGTCATCTCAATGTGCCGATGTTGCCGCGCGGAAAAATCACCGTGCTACTCGGCCCGAACGGCAGCGGGAAGTCGACCCTGCTGCGTTCACTGGCCGGGTTAAACCGCGCCGAAGGGCAGTTGATCCTTGACGGTCATGACCTGATGCCGATGCCGTTTGCCCGCCGTGCGGAACAGGTGGTCTACCTGCCGCAGTCGCTGCCTGCGGGGGTGCATCTGCACGTGCTGGAGTCGATTATCGTGGCCCAGCGCGCGTCCGGCAGTCATAACAAACAGGCCGAAACCACCGAACAGGTGATGACGCTGCTGCAACAGCTGGGCATTGAACACCTGGCGCTCAGCTACCTCGACCAGCTTTCCGGCGGGCAGAAACAGCTGGTGGGGTTGGCGCAGTCGCTGATCCGCCAGCCTTCATTACTGCTGCTGGATGAACCGCTGTCGGCGCTGGATTTAAACTATCAGTTCCACGTGATGGATCTGGTGCGCAAAGAGACGCAAAAACGCAACATTGTTACCGTAGTGGTGGTGCATGACATCAATATCGCGCTGCGCCACGGCGATCGCGTCCTGATGCTCAAAGACGGCGATCTGATTGCCAACGGGGAACCTGAAGAGGTGATCACCCCGGAAAGTCTGGCGCGCGTTTACGGCGTGCGCGGACGTATTGAACGCTGCTCGCAGGGAACGCCGCAAATATTGATCGACGGACTGGTCGGCGACCCTTCTATTTAAGTACACCCGTCAACCTTCAAGATTTTTATAAATAGCCGGGCCGCCAATGCAGCGGCCCCGCATTTCAACTTGTGAGCCTGAAATTAAAAAAACCATCCGACAAATCCGGCGGCATTCGTTCGCGCTACATTCAGGGATTTGACGGAATTTTGCTTACAACCACCGCATGAGCGGGGTTGTTTTTATCTCATGGAGAGAAACATGGTTAAGGTTACATTGACACCGGCACTCAAAGTCGGGCTTATCGCACAGCTTATCACCGCTGCATTCCCGGTCTTGGCCGAGGACATCAGAGACGCGAAGGATAAAGAGGATCAGATTGTCGTGACCGCCTCTTCGGTCCAGCAGAACCTCAAGGATGCGCCAGCCAGTATCAGCGTGATCACCCGCGAAGATCTGGACAGAAAACCGGTGCAAAACCTCAAAGACGTCCTGAAAGACGTACCCGGCGTGCAGCTCACCAGCGAAGGTGACAACCGCCAGGGCGTCAGCATCCGTGGCCTGAGCAGCGGCTACACCCTGATTCTGGTCGATGGCAAACGCGTTAACTCGCGCAATGCGGCCTTCCGCCATAACGATTTTGACCTGAGCTGGATCCCAGCTGAATCTATCGAGCGAATTGAAGTGGTGCGTGGGCCGATGTCCTCACTGTACGGCTCAGATGCACTGGGCGGCGTGGTCAACATCATCACCAAGAAAATCGGTACGGCGTGGCACGGTACCCTGAGTGCGGATACCACCGTGCAGGAGCACCGCGACCGTGGCGACAGCTACAACGGCAACTTCTTCACCAGTGGCCCACTGATTGACGGCCTGCTCGGCGTGAAAGTGTACGGCGCACTGGGCAAACGTGAAAAAGATCAGGCAGACTCCGCCAGCGGAGAACAAAGCCAGCCGCGCATCGAGGGATATACCTCGCGTAACACCAACGTTGAATTTGCGCTGACGCCAACCGACGATCAAGACATGACTTTCGGCTACGGCCTGGACCGTCAGGATCGTGACTCCGATACGCTGGATAAAAACCGCATCGAGCGTGAGAACTACTCCATTGGGCATAACGGCCGCTGGGGCTGGGCCAATACTGAACTGCGTTTCTACGGTGAAAACATTGAGAACAGAAACGCAGAGACCATCACCTCCAAAAACAACTCTCTTGACGGCAAAATCGTCGTGCCGCTTGGCGAATACAACCAGCTGTTCACCTTCGGCGGTGAATATCGCAATGACAAACTGGAAGACGGCGTTAATCTCGCCAGCGCAGGCAGCACGCAGGCCAACCAGTACGCGCTGTTTGTAGAAGACGAATGGCGGATTTTCGAAAGCCTGGCGCTGACCGGCGGCGTGCGTATGGATGACCACGAAAACTACGGCGTCAACTGGTCACCGCGTGCTTATCTGGTTTATAACGCCACGGATACCGTGACCGTGAAAGGGGGCTGGGCGAGTGCGTTTAAAGCACCATCCCTGCTTCAGCTTAGCCCTGATTGGCAGAGCGCATCCTGCCGTGGCAGCTGTCAGATTATCGGTAATCCGGATCTGAAAGCAGAAACCAGCGAGAACGTCGAACTGGGCTTGTATTACGCAGGTGAAGAGGGATTGCTGGAGGATGTAACGGCCAGCGCCACGGTATTCCAAAACGACGTCGATGACATGATCAGCGTCAACCGCACATCAAACCGTTCGCAGGCACCGGGCTACGATAACTTCGTCGGCTTCGACGCTGCCGGCAATCCGATTTTCAACTACTTCAACGTCAATAAAGCGCGTATCCGCGGGCTGGAAACTGAACTGAATATCCCGTTCAGTGACGAAGTGGGCCTGAAACTCAATTACACCTACAACGATGGACGCGATCTCAGCAAAGGCGGCAACAAACCGCTGGCCGCATTGCCGTTCCACACCGCCAACGCCACGCTGGATTGGAAACCGCAGGAAGACTGGGGTTTGTATCTGTCGGCTAACCTGAAAGGCGAGGCGCGCACGGTGGCTAACGATGATGTCACCCCAGGCGGCTACACTATCTGGAACACTGGCGGGTCGTATAAAGTGAACAAAGCCGTAAAAATCCGCGGTGGGGTATTAAACCTCCTCGACAAAGATCTTAACCGCGATAGCTACAGCTATAACGAAGATGGACGTCGCTACTTTATGGCGGTGGATTACAGTTTTTGATGATGTGCTGACATCATAAGCAGCTTTGTCGCTTGGCAGCTTTGCGCTTTGCAGCTTGGCAGTTTTAAGGTCAAGGTCGTGGGCTCGCCGCCCACACTGGCCGAAAGGGGCGTATGACGCGCCCCTTTCGAATCCCGCGTCTTTTTAACTGCGCGCTATCGCTGGGATGGCGGACCTGTTCTGTCTCTCCTGCGTGTGGCGCAAAATCTTGCCGCTGCGCGGTTCCTCTACTCGGTCTTCGAGCCACAGGTCTCGAAGCCGCTTCGTTTCGCAAGATTTTTGAATGCGCCATTCGGGCGCTCTAAAAATCAAAGCAAGGCACCTCTTGCTATATAAACCTCGTTTGCTATTACCCAGCTTTATGCTTTTCACTCCTTACATTTTTGTTTGCGTGATGCATTCCTATTCTTTGAAAATATTACGTTTTCTAAATTAACCTGGGGTAGCGTTGCGCCGTATGAAATATCACTGATCAAATTTACTGCTCTGCAAATTCTCACCTGAGTAAGAGTGGAAATAATAACTACCTATCCTTTACTTGGGGATGGTTTGGTTGCACAATGTTTGAGTCAGAGGGGCAAGAATGAAAGCTATATTTGTTGAATTACCTCATTTCGAGGCTAATCGTTCCGCCTTTCTGATCGACGATGAATATCGGATCCTACAAAATGCGTTGCTGTTTTTCCCAACCTGCGGGGACGTGATTGTTCATTCCGGAGGATTAAGGAAAATCCGTTTTGCTGACAGCAAGCGTGGAAAAGGCAAGCGTGGCGGTGCAAGAGTTATTTATTACTGGTGGGTCGAAAAGGCACAGTTTCTTCTGTTCACCGTTTATGGAAAGGGTGAAATGGACGACCTGACAACCGAACAGAAAAAGATGCTGAGGCTTCTTTTGGAACAACGTAAGGCAGGGCATTAGCGATGAAAAAACGCGATATCTTCGGTGAGCTTGTTGATGGGATGCATGCATGGAGTGAGGCGAATCAGGGAAAGCGCACGCTCAAAACAGAAGCTCTGGCGCTAAACCCTGAAGCAGGTCTGAGCCCTGAGCAACTCAGGCAGATCCGTGAGAACCTGAATCTTTCCCAGGCCGTGTTTGCTCATTACCTGCAAACTGCACTCACCACCTATCAGAACTGGGAGCAGGGCAGAGCGAAACCTAACAAACAGGCAATTCTGTTGATAAAACTGGTGGAGAAAGATCCTGTCACCCTGGAGCAGCTGGCGAAACTGCTCTAACGCATCGCTCCCGGATACAAACCAGCGCGGCAGAGTATCTGCGCAAGCCATTCCCCCACGTTGATGCGGGGGAATGAGCAGAATTACCGCTTCTGTATATATGTCAGCGCCAGCGCAACGGCGAGAACCAGACCTTTGATGATATCCATCGCGTAGTAGGGCACCGACAACATCACCAGCCCGTTGGACAACACGCCTAAAATCACCGCACCAATTAATGTTCCCAATGCATTCGGTTTGCCTGAACCGGCCAGTGAAAAACCGATATACGCTGCGGCGACCGCATCCATCAGATAGCCGCTACCGGCATTCACCTGCGAAGAACCAATGCGCGACGCCAGTAAAATTCCGCCTGAACCGGCCAGTAATGAAGAGATGATGTAAGCCGTCACACGATAACGTGCGGTGCGGATCCCCGCCAGGCGCGCCGCCAGCGGATTCCCCCCGATGGCGTACATGCGGCGGCCGTGCTTGGTCAGTGACATAAACAGCTGCACCACGATGGTGACGACGGCCATCACGATCACAATCACCGGCACCTGACCCAGCAGGCTGAACACCGCAGGCACTGTCCCTTCGGCCATATCGCCACTCGGCAACACCATGTTTTCGGTGATAGAACCGCCGTAGCTGTAAGTCATCGCGGCGCCCTGAATCACAAGCAGACTGGCAAGCGTGGCCAACATGTCAGGAATTTTCAGGATAACAATCAGAAAAGCGTTGAATAACCCGACCAGTGTACAGAGCGCGAGGGTGATCAAAATCGCTTCGGTGGTATTGAACCCGTGCCAGACGAACATCGAAATCACCAGCGCATTGGCCAGCGATGCGGTAGAACCCACTGACAAATCAAAACCGCCGACCGACAGCGAGATTGATACGCCGATGGCGATCACCGTGACAATGGCAATCGAGCGCAGAATATTGATGATATTTGACGGTTCTAAAAAGTTATCAGACGCGATGCCAAAACCGGCGATAAGCAACACAACGGTAAGCAACATGCCCCACTTATAGAGAAATTCGAATAACTGGTGGCACCATGGCTGGGCTACAGCGACATTGTGATCGTTAATTACAGCTTTGCTCACGCGGGTGTTCCTCCGGTGGAATACATTAAGAGTGTCTCTTCGTCGACGTCTGCGGCGTTGAGTTCAGCCACGATACGGCCGTCCCACAGCACCAAAATTCGGTCGCATAACCCGACCAGTTCGGCGAACTCACCGGAAGCATAAATGATGCCTTTTCCCTGTTGCGCCAGGCCGTCAATCAGCCTGAAAACGTCCGTTTTGGCCTTGATGTCTACGCCTTTGGTCGGTTCGTCAAAAATCAACACCTGACTCTCGCTGCGTAGCCATTTCCCGATCGCCACTTTTTGCTGGTTGCCGCCGGACAGACGGGCCAGTTTTTGCAGTGGCCCGGAAGCGCGAATGCCTAAACGGCCAATAATATCTTTTGCCCAGACCAGCGCCTGACGCGAATTGAAAATGGAGAAGCGCGAGAAGCTGTCATCGGCGGTGACGCTGAGGTTCATTGGAATATCTTCGTCAATAAAAATCCCCTCTTTGCGTCGTTCTTCCGGTACCAGCGCCAGCCCAAGTTCGACCGACAGATACGGCTCTTTCGGCTTCCAGGGTTTACCGTAAAGCTCACCGCTCTCCACCTGGCTCGGCGTGGCACCAAACAGCGCCTTACAAAGCTCCGTTTTACCGGCACCCGCCAGCCCGGCAATACCCAGAATTTCCCCACGGTGCAGGCTCAGGGAGATATCACGCAGTTTGTCTTTATCGTGCATCCCCTGAATACGCAGCAGGGTTTCGGGGCTGTGCGGTGGGCGGCGCGGCGGATAAATATCGTCGAGCTGATGACCAATCATCTTCTCGATAATGTGTTCGTTGGTCAGGCCAGCCATGCTGTCATCACTGACCAGTCGGCCATCACGCAGCACGGTCATGCGGTCGCAGATATCGCGCAGTTCATGAATGCGGTGCGAAATAAACACCACCGCCATTCCCGCCGCTTTCAGCTTGCGTACCAGCGCAAATAAACGCTCGCTTTCTGCCTGATCCAGCGGGGCTGTGGGTTCATCCAGGATCAGGAAACGGCATTTATGCGACAACGCGCGGGCCAGCAAAATCAGCTGCTTTTCCGCCAGCGTGCAGCTTTCGATGCGCCCGCGCAGGTTAATTCTCAGCCCCAGTTGGTCAATAAGCCGCTGCGCATGATGATAAATGTCGGACCAGTTATGCAGATGACCCGGTTCAGACAACGTGTCCAGCATGATATTTTCGGCCACGTTGAGCGTCGGCACGAGTGCGACATCCACCTCCTGCTGCACCAGATGAATACCGTGCGCCCGCGCCTGATGCGGTAATTTCACCGTCACCGGCTGCCCGTCGATGGTTACTTGGCCGGTGTAATGATCATGTGTCCCGGACAACACCGCCATGAGCGTCGATTTCCCCGCGCCATTGGCGCCCACCAGGGCATGAACCGATCCGCCTTGCAGGGTGAAATCCACCTGACGCAGGGCAGGGAAACCGGCAAATGAAATCGAGATATTACGCATCTCAAGGGTTGAGGAACTCACGCTGGGGGTTGGCCTTATGTAAGTAATTTGGGATTGGTGTAAATAGCGTTATAGACGTTTAGCCGTCTATAAATTGCAATTGCAAAGTTTTAACATACACAGGGATTTAAGCAACTTATTTTCAACCATTTGAAGTGGTGGGGCTGCTGCCCAGACCTGCTTATTCTTCAACTTCAACTTCAACTTCAACTTCAACTTCAACTTCAACTTCAAGGTCGTGGGCGTCGACCCACACCGACGAGGGGGCGGCCAATCGCCGCCGCCCCCTCGACCCCCAGGCTCTTTTAAAAACAGCAGCTGCGCAGGTCACAATGGCCGTGTTTCAGGTGCCGCAGTTATCGCCGTAAAATGTCATCGCTCCGCGATCCCCGGCTGCGGGTTCGAGCCAACGATAAAGACGTTGTCTCTCCACCGACTTGCCGGTGACATTTTGAATACGGCCGGGGCTTTTTTAAAATCCAAAAACTGTTTTGCTCCCTCCCCTGCAAAGGGGAGGGTTGGGGTGGGGTATCACATGTAAATCTCTGTATTTAATGCCAAACCCCCTCCCTGCCTCCCCCTTTGCAGGGGGAGGGGAAAAGCTAAATGCCAAACGTTCTTTGATTTACATACCAGTGGGCCGCATTCAAAACGACGTCGAGGGAGAGGCGCAAAACCGCGTGGGTGTTGACGCGGGTTGAAGCCCGAACTGAGAGAACCGCATCGCGGCGGCCTCTTTATAAACAAGAAGTGCGGCTATCACGGTGATACCTGAAACACGCCCATCCCGGTTCAGCGATAGCGCGGAGTTTAAAAACGCAGGATTCCAAAGGAGGCACGTTTATGCCTCCTTTGGGCCCGTGTGGGCGGCGAGCCCGCGACCTTGAATTTGAATTTAAAGATTTAAATCTTTAGAAGCGCGTTAGGGACGCCTCCCTAAAGCTGAGTGCGACACCGAGCGCCTCTTCGGCCCTCACCACGATCCGTCCACTGGCTTCAGCAAGCGGGATTTCGCCTACTTTCAAGCTGTTGCGCACCTGATCCAACGATCCGGTGACAAACTCCAGTGCAATCATGCGGGCGCTGCCGTTTTCCCCTTCCGGGACTTTGCCGAATTCAGCGGTGGCGCGATCGGGCGTGATGAAGCGCACGGTGGCTCGCCCGGCATTGATTTTCCAGCCACCGTGGCCGTCGCTCAGCAGCGCCTGTTGGCCAAACAGCTCAGCGTACACCTGCGCGGCCTGCTGCGGATGGCTGGCGGCAATTACAAAACCGATGATGTCGGTTACGCCGTTCGGGTGGCGTTGCCATTCGGTGCGCCAGACCAGTTCCGGCGTGACGTGCTGACAGAAGAAACTGCGGCCATTGGGAACACGGTCAGCGGCCAGCGGCACGGTGCGAAAACGGGCGTTGGGCTCGGAGCCGTCGTTAAGCTGCACCGGGCGGAAAAACTCTGCCGGCGGTGAACCTGCGATGTTTTTTTGCTGCAAATGGCTGAATACGGCATCGGAATTCTGCGTTTTCCACACCAGCCCGGTCAGGCCCAGCGGGGCCTGCCATAAGTCTTTGCGGGTGTGTTCGTTTGCCGCTTCAAAACCCAGCAACTCGAGATATACCCGTGGTCATTGAAAGTGCTTGATTATCCAGCTGATAAATATCATGCTCAGCGCGATGAAAATAGAGCTGACTGCAAAACAGAAGATTGCCCTTGAAGAGCTACAGCGTCAAAGTCGTGAC
>BHES01000074.1 GCA_003864575.1 Enterobacterales bacterium | reverse complement strand
GCAAGGTCGATAATTTGCTCTTTCATTCCGTGATGGCAGGCGCGGTATTCGTAGTCAAGTTGAAAGCTCCGAGAGCATGCCTGACAGCGGTAGCGCTGATGCCCGCCGTTCCCCATGCCATGTTTTTGACATCCTCGGTCTTGCTACAAAATCGACATTTTACTTCCACAATCGCCATTATTGAAGATCCCGCATAAAAGCAAGTATTATACATGACTATCAACGTATTGAATACGTGACCCACTCGGTGGCATGATCACCGCTCCGCTGTCTGGCGTGATTCTGGATGTACTCGACTGGCGCTGGTTGTTCATCATCGAAGGCATGTTGTCCGTGGTGGTGATGGTTTTCTGGTGGTTCACCATCAGTGACCGCCCGGAAGAAGCCAAATGGTTGTCTGAGCGCGAACGTCATTATCTGGTCACTGAACTTAACCGTGAGCGTGAAGCCCTGAGAGCACTGGCGCCGGTACAAAATGCGCCGCTAAAAGAGGTGTTTCGCAACGGCTCAATCAGAAAACTGATTGTCATCAACTTCTTCTATCAGACAGGCATTTATGGCTACACATTGTGGCTGCCCACTATTCTTAAAAACCTTACCGGCGGTGACATGAGCTCAGTCGGGATGCTGGCTATCATTCCTTACGTGGGGACGATGCTGGGGATCCTCGCCATGTCCATGCTGTCTGATAAAACCGGTAAGCGCCGCCTGTTCATTGCGCTGCCGCTGTGCGGATTCGCCGCCTGTCTGGCCGCCTCCGTGAGCGTCAGCCATAACATTATGGCGTCATACGGTTTTCTGGTCGGCGCAGGTTTCTTCTTGCAGGCCGCCACCAGTGCCTTCTGGACTATTCCGAGCAAAGTCACCACGCCGGAAGTGGCCGGCAGCGCACGCGGCGTCATCAATGGTCTGGGGAATCCGGGTGGCTTTTGCGGACCTTATCTGGTCGGCGTGCTGGTTAACTTCTACGGCCAAAGCACGGCGATTTATGCGCTGGTCGCCTCGCTGCTGATTGCCGCGCTGGTCACCACGTTATTGCCGAAAGAGTGCGATATGGCCCTGATACCGGGAGCCAAAGCGAAAGCCATGGCCGATGAGTATGCGAGAGCAAAAGCGGCACGCAGGCTTCAGGGAATTAAACCGGGGATTGTTTAGGTTTTACGCTGCTTCCCCTCTCACGAGGGGAAGGTTGGGATGGGGTGTTGGTTTAAGCTTGATAAATCCCCCCTAGTCTTCCCCGTTGCCGGAGAGGACTATTTAGACAGCCGCCACTTTTGCCGGACGGCTGGCATACAGATAGAGCAACGCAGCGGCAATGACGCAAAACGCCATCGACCCTACCATCGGCCAGGCGCTTTTCGCGGTGAACAGTGACAGTAGAGAACCAATTGCCGCACCCGTACCAAAACGAATGGTCCCCGCCAGAGAGGCCGCCGTTCCTGCCATATGCGGGAAGTCATCCATAATCACTGCCATGGCGTTTGACGTCACCATGGCTATCACACCAACGTAACCGGCCACACCCAGCACCAGCGCCCAGAACGGCAGCCCAAATGCGCACACCACCAACAACCAGAGCCCCATAATCAACTGTACAACAAGGCCGAAGCGGAACATCTTCACCGCGCCCATGCGCCGCACATTACGGCTGTTGATAATAGTAAGGATCACCAGTGCGACGATATTCAGTGCAAAGTAAAAACCGAAGTTCTGAGGCGATACGCCGTTGAGATCGATATACACAAACGGACCCGCACTGAGGAAAGAGAACATCCCGGCGAAGGAGAAACCACTCGCCAACATGTAACTCAGCACGCGTTTATGCCGAAACAGAGAGGCGAAATTACCGACGCTGGTACGCAGATGGAATTTCTGCCGTCGCTCTTTGGGTAGCGTCTCTTTGATATAGACCGCCACCAACACGGCGGCGATAAGCGCCGCGATGGCCATTGCCCAAAAAATGGCGTGCCAGCTGAAGGCTACCATCAGCATACCGCCTAGCATCGGTGCCAGCAGTGGCGCAACGGTCATCACCAACACCACAAAAGACATCATTCGTGAGAATTCGTCTTTGGTGAACATATCGCGCATCAGGGCGTTAATGACCACGCTCGCGGCGGCGGCGGCTAAACCATGCAGGAAGCGCATGTAAACCAGTTGCTCAACCGACTGTGCCAGCGCGCAGGCACCGGCCGCGAGCGCGAAAATCAGCACGCCCCAGAAGATAACCGGCTTACGTCCCAGGCTGTCGGCCATCGGACCATAAAATAGCTGCCCGATAGCAAAACCCAGTACATAGGCGCTGAGTGTCATCTGCACACTGCCAGCAGGCACGCCAAATTCGTTCGCGATCACTGGCATACTCGGCAGATACATATCGATAGCCAACGGCATCAGCATCGATATCAATCCCAGGATGAAAATCAAACCTATATGGGATACCCGGTTTTCTTGCACGTTCACCACCCAATTAATCAGATAATTCGAAAACTAGCGGCCTGGCATTTCAACGCTGGCTATCTCTTCGTCAGTCAGGCGACGGTATTCGCCTGGTTCAAGATCATCGTCCATCACAATCCCGCCGATGCGCTCACGGTGCAGCGCGACAACGCGATTCCCCACGGCGGCAAACATGCGTTTGACCTGATGGTAGCGGCCTTCGCTGATCGTCAGGCGCACCACACACTCTTCGAGCTGCTCGAGCACGGCCGGTTTGGTCAGAGAATCTTCGTTATGCAGTTGTACGCCCGCGGTGAACTGCTCAGCGGTATCGTCAGCCAGCGGTTGCTCCAGCGTAACCAGATAGGTTTTTTCGCAATGATGCTTTGGCGAGGTGATGCGATGCGACCACTGGCCGTCATCGGTCATCAGCACCAGACCAGTGGTGTCGATATCCAGACGCCCTGCCGCATGTAATTTGTACGCCACCGGCTCTTCGAGGAAATAGAGCACGGTTGGGTGATCCGGGTCGTCAGTGGAACAGACGTAGCCCTGAGGCTTATTGAGCATGAAGTAGCGCGGGCCACCAATTTGCTCAAGCACGTTGCCGTCAAACTCCACGCGGTGCTGCGGTTCCAGTTTCAGCGAACCGGTTTTGATGATTTCACCGTCAACAGTGACACGTTTATTACGGAGTTCACGCAGCGCGATAGCGCGGCTGACTCCCAATTGCTGGGCTAAAAATTTATCGAGACGCATTGAATCTGCCTAACCTTTGATGGCGATCGGTGAGATCGCATTCCTGATAAAAAACAACACCCCGCCGTTACATCAAGGTAACTGACAGGGTTGAGGGTTATTCGGTTCTAAATAAGTGCAAAGAGTTAATAATTGCGAAGCGCGATTAATACTCAGCGGGGGCAGACGGACTGCCAATGTGAACCGCCAGTATAACCTCAAAAAGCCCCCTTTTGCGACGCGGATCAATAAAAGTTAGCGGGAGCGGATGATCGCCATCAACAACAATTTTTGGCATACTGAAACCCTGTATTTATTACCAGTGAAGTTTACCTGTGACCGCTTTCACTCTACGCCCCTATCAGCAAGACGCCGTTGACGCCACCCTGCGCCATTTTCGACAGCATGATGAACCGGCCGTCATCGTCTTGCCGACCGGTGCGGGCAAAAGTCTGGTGATCGCCGAACTGGCGCGGGTGGCCCGCGGGCGTGTACTGGTGCTGGCGCACGTTAAAGAGCTGGTAGCGCAAAATCACAGCAAATATCTGTCATACGGGTTAGACGCTGACATTTTCGCCGCCGGGTTGAATATCAAACAGAGCAGCGGAAAAGTGGTTTTCGGCAGCGTGCAGTCCGTCGCGCCAAACCTTGCCGCCTTCGGCGGTGAATTTTCCCTGCTGATCATCGACGAATGCCACCGTATTTCCGACGATGAAAACAGCCAGTATCAGCAAATTATCAGCCATCTGCGCACGGCGAATCCGCGTCTGCGCTTACTCGGCCTGACAGCCACGCCCTACCGCTTGGGCAAAGGCTGGATTTACCAGTATCACCATCAGGGCATGGTGCGCGGCGATGCGGACAGCCTGTTTCGCGACTGCATTTATGAACTGCCCCTGCGCTATATGATCAAAAACGGTTTTCTGGTGCCGCCCGAACGGCTGGACATGCCGGTGGTCAGCTACGATTTCAGCCGCCTGCAGGCCAACAGCAACGGTCTGTTCAGCGAAGCGGATCTCAATGATGAGCTGCGTCAGCAAAAGCGTATTACGCCGCACATCATCAGCCAGATTGTGGAATTTGCCGCCGAGCGCAAAGGGGTGATGATTTTCGCCTCTACCGTAGAGCACGCCGGTGAAATCTTTGGCCTGCTGCCTAAAGGTCAGGCGGCGTTGATCAGTGCGCAAACGCCGGCCCCGGAGCGCGACCGTTTAATTGGCGAGTTCAAACAGCAGCAACTGCGTTTTCTGGTTAACGTTTCGGTGCTGACCACCGGTTTCGATGCCCCGCACGTTGACCTCATTGCCATTTTACGCCCGACGGAGTCCGTCAGTTTGTATCAGCAAATTGTCGGGCGCGGGCTGCGTTTATCGCCGGGAAAAACTGACTGTCTGATCCTCGATTACGCCGGAAACCCCCATGATATCTTCACGCCGGAGGTCGGCAGCCATAAACCGGGCAGCGACAATAAGCCGGTGCAGGTCTTTTGCCCTGCCTGCGGCTTCGCCAATATTTTTTGGGGGAAAACCACTGAAGACGGCACGGTGATTGAACATTTTGGCCGCCGCTGTCAGGGCGTACTCGAAGATGATGAGGGTGAGCGCGAACAGTGTGATTACCGCTTCCGCTTCAAAAGCTGCCCGCACTGCGGTGCGGAGAACGACATTGCTGCACGACGCTGCCATCAGTGTCAGGAGATTCTGGTCGATCCTGACGATATGCTCAAAGCGGCGCTGCGCCTGAAAGATGCGTTGGTGTTACGCTGCGGCGGCATGAATCTGGAAAACGGACGCGATGAGAAAGGCGAGTGGCTGAAAATAACGTATTACGATGAAGACGGTGCCGATGTCTCTGAACGTTTTCGCCTCAGCACGCCCGCCCAGCGTATGGCGTTCATGCACAATTTCCTGCGCCCGCACCAACGCGCGCCCGGCGTGGCGCTCGAATGGCAAACAGCAGCCGATGTGGTGGCACAACACATTCTGCTGCGCCATCCTGATTTTGTGGTGGCACGAATGAAAGGCCAGTTCTGGCAGGTGCGGGAAAAAATGTTCGATTATGAGGGGCGCTACCGCAGGGCTAATGAGCTGCGAGGGTAATAACCTCAGCCTGTCTGATAATTATTCGTTGTTGCCAGACGCCGGCTCCGGTATCATACCGCCCGCTTTCGCCATGTGCGTAAGCAGTATGACTCAACTCGTCACTCGGTCGCAGGTGGCGGGGCACATTTTCTTATAGAGAAACAAAACATGTTTACTATTAATGTTGAAGTACGTCCACAAGACGAGCAGGGCAAAGGTGCGAGCCGCCGCCTGCGTTTAGAGAACAAATTCCCAGCTATCATTTACGGTGGCTCAGCTGAACCAGTTTCTATCAAACTGGACCATGATCCTGTTAAGAACATGGAAGTTAAAGCGGAGTTCTACTCTGAAGATATTATTTTGGTTATCGACGGTAAAGAAACCAAAGTTAAAGTTCAGGCAGTACAGCGTCACCCGTTCAAGCCAAAACTGGCTCACATCGACTTCGTTCGCGTTTAATCGCTAACTGAATCGATACGCATCGGGACGCCGTGCGAGAACAATAAAAAACACCGCCCAGGCGGTGTTTTTTATTGTCTTGAAAACGACATGTTGGCTGAAAACTATTTGTTTCCAGATCTGCGCTGTAGTTGATCGCGCAGGTTAGGTGGCGTCCCTTTGATGGTTAACGTATCCGTCGCCGGATCCCAGAACACGCGTTCGCCCATCAGCATGGCATCAAAGTTGATGCTCACACCGCCGCCGCTGCCTGCAAATTTCGTCAACTGACGCAAGGTGCTACGGTCAGCCGGGAAAGTCTCTTCCAGCTGATAACCCTGATCCTGAGTGAATTCTTTGAACTTCTTGTCATTCCACGGCGGTAGCTCGTCGGACAAAGCATCCAGCGCGATCTCTTCGCCAGCCTGCAACTGTTCATTACAGTAGGTATAAACCTGCTGACGGACGTTTTGACGCTCGTTTTTATCAAGCTGCGCTTCAGCACAGAAATCATCGACCGCCTGCAACAGACCCCGGTTTTGCGCTTTGGTATCGAGGCCTTCGGCTGCACCCAGGAAATCCATAAAGAAATCTGAGACTTTGCGCCCTACCCGACCTTTGAGGAACGTTAAGTAACGAGTGGATTCCGGGCTGGTTTCCCACTCGGTCAAATCAATACGCGCCACGATATCGGCATGATTGATATCGAGATAATGAATGCTGCTGACATCCAGTTGTTCATTGACCCGCATGCTGCTGCGGCTGTTAAGCACGGCAATCAGTAAATAGTCTACCGCCAGAAAACGGTAATGGCAGAACAGCACCACGCCGCCTTCGGCAAACGGATACTTCGACAGCTCATCGCGTAAACGTCCGGTCGCCGCACGGCTGAAACCGAGGAAATCTTCTTCGCCCTTTCGGCAGTTGCGTAACGCCACAGCCAGTTCGCTGTCCTGATTGAATAACCCGTACGCTTTGCTCTTGGCGCTATAAACACGATGCAGCTCGGCCATCATCTCTTCAACCGCCGCATTCGGGGTTAACAGGGTATCGCGCAGTACAACATCCAGCGTCTGCTCGTCGCGCTTGTTCAACTGGTGTAAAGCAATCTGCTCGATATCCAGACTCATGGGGGTTCTCCGGTTAGGCATTTTATAAAAAAGGATGAAAAGGGATCGTTACCCAATGTAATGGCGCGTATTCAACCACCTAATATGGTGTGCTTGCAACCGCAATGCCCGACGTGCTGAAACACAAATAAATACATCTCATCAATATCTCAACGTCTGCTACGTTATAAAAATGCAGAAACTGATGCCACGATACGTTAAGATATTGCACTTTGTCAGGCTTTGAGCACATTAATCCATGCCACAACCATCTCGTTACAGTGACGAACACGTTGAACAGCTCCTTTCTGAACTGGTCAATGTACTGGAAAAGCACCGCACCCCAACCGATCTTTCTCTGATGGTTTTGGGTAATATGGTGACCAACTTAATCAATACCAGCGTCGCACCTGCGCAGCGAAAAGCCATTGCAGGCTCTTTTGCAGGCGCACTGCAAGCGTCGATAAGAGAAGATAAAGCCCATTAATCCAACATTTGCCCAAAACCTCTTATGGTGACAAATAGTCAGCGCTATCGCGAAAAAGTATCCCAGATGATCAGCTGGGGGCACTGGTTCGCCCTGTTTAATATTCTGCTTAGTCTCGGACTCGGCAGCCGCTACCTTTTTGTCTCTGATTGGCCTTCTTCGCTTGAAGGGCGCCTCTACGCGCTGGTCAGTTGGCTTGGGCATTTCAGCTTTATCGGTTTTTCTACCTATCTGCTGATCATCTTCCCGCTCACCTTTATAGTGATGTCACAGCGTCTGCTGCGGTTCCTGTCGGCGATTTTAGCCACGGCCGGGCTCACGTTGTTACTGGTAGATACGGAAGTGTTTACCCGTTTCCACCTGCATATTAATCCGGTGGTCTGGGAACTGGTGGTCAACCCCGGTCAGGGTGAGCTAGCCCGTGACTGGCAACTGATGTTTATCGCTGTACCCATTATATTTTTGGTCGAAATGCTGTTTGGCACCTGGGCATGGCAAAAACTGCGCAGCCTGAATCGACGTAATTTCGCCAAACCGCTGGTTGCCCTCTTTATTGCCAGCTTCTTTGCTTCGCACCTGATGTACATCTGGGCCGATGCCAACTTCTATCGCCCGATCACCATGCAGCGCTCGAACCTGCCGTTGTCTTACCCGATGACCGCACGTAAATTCCTCGAAAAGCATGGTTTATTGGATGCCGCTGCCTATCAGCAACGTCTGATAGAGCAAGGCAACCCGGAAGCGTTGGCGGTGGAGTACCCACTGAATGACATCAATTTCCGTGATAAAGGCAGTGGCTATAATTTACTGATGATCGTTGTCGATGGCCTTCATGCTTCGACCACGGCCAAAGAGATGCCAGAACTGACGGCGTTCGCGAAAGATAACGTCAGTTTTGTTCAGCATTACAGTTCAGGCAACCGCGTCGACACCGGTTTATTCGGACTGTTTTATGGCATTTCGCCAACCTATATGGAAGGCATTACGTCAGGACGTAAACCTTCCGTGCTGATGACGTCGCTGGCGAAACAAGGCTATGAGTTCGGCCTGTTCTCTTCTGACGGTTTCAACAGCCCGTTGTACCGCCAGTCGCTGCTGACCGATTTCTCCTTACCGGCACCGACCAATCAGCCCGACTCGCTGACGGCACAACAGTGGCAACAGTGGCTGAATGCGCGCAGTACGCGTCCGTGGTTTTCTTATGTCAGCCTGAACGGCGTGTCGACGGCATTGCGCCGGGGAAATGACGCGGTTCCGACCGGTAAAGCTTTCGTCCAGCGTTATCAGCAAGGTGCTGAAGAAGTAGATCAGCGCATCGCCGAGATAGTACAGGGATTGAAAGAGCGTGGCGTGCTGGATAAAACCGTCGTGGTCATCACGGCGGCACATGGCGTTGAGCTGAACGAGAATGGAACCTGGGGTTCTGGCAACAATATGAACCGTGATCAATTGCAAGTGCCGCTGGTGATCCATTGGCCGGGTACACCGGCACAGGCCATCAACAAACTGACCGATCACGAAGATGTGATGACCACCCTGATGCAGCGCCTGCTGCACGTCACCACATCACCTGCTGATTTCTCACAGGGCGAAGACCTGTTTGCGGCCAAACGCCGTCATAACTGGATTTCTACCAGTGATAACGGCACGCTTATCATCACCACGCCAACCCAGACTTTACAGTTGGAACGCAATGGCGATTACCGTGCTTATGATCTGACAGGCAAACGCATCAAAGATCAGAAACCTGAACTGGGTCTGCTGTTACAGGTTCTGACCGATGAAAAACGCTTTATTGCTGATTAAACATTAGGTTGAAAAGCTCAGGCATTAGCGTTGCCGCCTGATAGCCTGATTATGAAAGCGCGGCATACCACAGCCGCGCTTTCATGCCCCAATAGGACGTCCATCCGGTCGTCGTACTCACCACCCTGCCCTTATCAATAATGACGAACGTTGGCGTGACGCCGATATCCCATTTGGCGGAAATATCACCACGCGGATCATTGACCACCGGCATCTCAATATTTTTCGCCTGCAGATAACGTTGCAACTGGCTGGTGTCACCCGACCGTAGCGCCACCGTCAGCACATTCTCGCCATGGGATGAAAGCTTACCGACGTTCGGCGTCGTGAGTTTGCACACACCACACCAGGTCGCCCAGAAGTAAACCAGCAGCGGCTGCTGCTGGCTTTTCTCGTTAAGGGTCACTGTCTGGCCATCCAGCGTTTGCAGGGGCTGATGGCCAAAGTCGGCCGGTGCCTGCGGTGCGCGCAGGAAATCCATACCAAACAGAACCACCATCACCAGCAGCAGGCCGATGCCCAACTCTTTGGCCCAGCGTTTAACCTTTGCCATTTTTTACTTTCTCAAGCTGTGCGTTAACGATCTTATTCAGGTCATCCCATGAGATGGCACCGGCCACCAGTTGGTCGCCAATAATGGTGGCTGGCGTGCCCTGAATACCCAGGACTTCGGCAATTTCCACATTGGTTTTCAATTGCAGATAACTCTCAGGCGTCACCTTTACGGGCGCGAGGCCGACTTTGGCAATCGCCGCATCGATACTTTCCTCATCCTGTGGCCCTTTTTTCGCCATCATCCGTTGATGCAGCGCCATGAATTTGTCCGGCTGCTGTTGCCAGACGGTCAGCGCCGCTCGACCGGCACTGATCGAACTTGCACCACGGAATGGCAGCAGTTTGATCACCACGGCCACGTCAGGGTTCTCTTTCACCAGACGCTCCAGCAAAGGGTCAAACTGTTTGCAGTACGGGCAGTTATAATCGGTAAACGACACCAGCGTCAGCCGGGCATCTTTGGCACCAAGGCGCGGCGTTGCTGGGTCATTGAACAGAATCTGCTCTGGCGTCTGGGTCGATTCCTGTGCCTGCAAAACCGGCGAAATCACCATCATCAACATCAGCATTAAGATTTTCATTATTTTTCTCCCTGAGCATTTTTCAGCCCCTGTAATACGGCGTCACGAGTCAACAGCGGCGATAAGATTTCACCTGCCGGCAGTCCCGGACCATAAATTTGGTTGAAAGGTACGGCAACGCTGCCGCGCTTTTGCAAAAATTCATTGATCGATTTCGACGGACGACTCCAGTCACCGCGCAGGGCCACAACGTTTTTATCACTCAGCGCCTGTTGCACATCGTCGCGAAGCAATACGTTGAATTTATTGGCCTTACAGGTGACACACCAATCGGCAGTGACATCGACAAACACGACTTTATGGTCGGCAAGCGCCGTTTTAATCGCCTGTTCGGTAAGCGGTTGCCACGCAATTTCGTCCTGCAATGGCTTGCTGCTGCCGCTGAAAAAGAACGCGGCAACCAGCATCAGCAATCCGCCCAGCAGCAACCCGATACAGAGCGCCACGGCCGTATTACGTCGGCCGTAACGCTTCAATGACGCGACCACCAGTGCCAGCAACATCAACGCGGCAATGCCGATAACTATGTCGGCACTCAGATGGTTTTGCATCAGACTCAACAACCACAGGCTGGCGGCCAACATCAGCACCCCCATCGCCACGCGCAGGCGCAGCATCCAGCGCCCCGGACGCGGAAGACGCAGTGCCAGCCCTGGCCAGGTAGCAATCAGCAGCCACGGCAAGCTCATGCCAATTCCCAGCATCAGGAACAAGCCCCACAACACCGGTAACGAGGCGGCCAGCGCAAAGGCCACGGCGGTACCGAGGAAAGGTGCCGAGCAGGGAGTCGCCAGCAACGTAGCAAAAGCCCCTTCGGCAAAATTACCCGCCAGTCCACTGCGTTTTTGCGTGGCGAGGCGGGTCGTCATGCGCGAAGGCAGATTGATTTCAAACAGGCCCAACAGATTGGCGGTGAACAGTGCCGTAACCAACACCATCAGACCAATAAACCACGGGCTCTGGAACTGAATGCCCCAGCCGAGGGTTTGATTGGTGTAACGCAGCACGGTCATCAGCAGCGCAAGTGCCAGAAACGAGGTGATAATACCTGCCGATGACGCGAGGAACTGCACCCGCACGCTTCGTCGGTCGCGCTGTTCCACCTGTAAAATACTGCCCAGCTTCATTCCCAGCACCGGCAAAACGCAGGGCATCAGGTTGAGGATAAACCCGCCCGCCAGCGCCATCAGCGCAATTGGCCATAGCGCCACTGCGCTGCCACCTGCCGCACCCGTAAGCTTGCCCACAGATAAATCAAGCTGCTGCGCGATGCCATTGTCGGCCAGCACCAGACTGAGCGTTTTCCCGCTGATATCCCCTGCGGCGTCACCCCATTCATCGGTGACGGGGAGGGTTGCCGACAGTTTCGTGCCATCAATTTTTATCTGCGGTTTACCAAAGGCGCTGCCCTCCAGCCCGTCAATATACAGCGCCGGACGTTGCCAGCCCTGCTCGCGACTGGCTGAGACAACCAAACTACCCTGCCGATAAGCGGCCGATGCGCTGTCAGTCAGCCCTTGCGCAATAGGTACCTTTCCCATCGCGATAGAGAATTGACGTGAGAAATGAGCCTTATCGCCGGTAGCGGTGAGATCAAGTTGGAAGGGGTAATCGGTAAGAATGCAGACGTTGCTACAGGTCGGCAGCGTCAGCGTGCCGGACAACGTCCCGGGCGATGTTCCGGTCATTACAATCGGGAAAGTCACCTCATCGTGATAGCCCTGAGTGGTCAGTCCGGCAACGTCAAAACGTGACGGTGTGGGCCAGAACCACTGCGCGGGTACGGCGCTATCCTGCCATTCAATGACCGGCGCAACGCCACCTTCACCGGGGGAACGCCAGTAGGTTTTCCAACCTTTCTCCAGACTGACCGAAAGCAGAACCTGGGTTTCATTCCCTGAGGGTTCGGCCTGAAAACGCACTTTGGCGTGGGTATTTTGTGGGCTTTGCAGCCAGCCGGTATCAGCCGCATAAAGCTGAGGCAGCCAAAGCAGCAGCAGGCAGGCCATGGCCGCCCTGAAGGCACTACGCATAAATTTTCTCCAAAAATAAAAATGTCACATCCGGATACAATACGGAGGCGCGTTTTTATTCCCGGAAGACGCAGAGCCGCAAATGCACCCGCAGTCGCGGAACAGGCACGGCCTCAGGCAAGCGCGTGCGGATAGCCGCCAGATTGCCCGCGGACAAAAATGCCAGCAGCAAGCCCAGGGCCAGCAGCGCAAACTCAAGAATAACCGGGGGAGCCGACAGCAATGACTTGCTGCTTAACTCGCAGGGCGTGGGGATGGCGGTAGCTTCTGAAGGTGTCTCAGGGGAGAGTGCAACCCGTTGCGTCACGGTATCGGTGCGCAGGGAGGCCGACAACGCGTTCAGCCCGGCAATACGCTGCGTCATACAAGTCAGTATGACCAGAGTGGCCAGGCAGAAAAAAGTCAGTGCAGAACGCCGTTGTTTATTCATTCACTCCCCGTGCCCTTCATCATGAAGCAGCGGCCGTATTCTAACTTCCAACCAAACATTCACAAGGGTTATGTATAACCTATTACATGAATTTACGCTCAAAACAGTTGGAGCAGCCGCTGAATTTACTGTATATTTAGCCAGTTAATTTTACTGACAAGTCTGCATGAAGGATAAAGATCGATGCTGGTTGAACTGGTTTATGACAAACGTAACGTGGCCGGGATACCCGACGCCAGCGACAAAATTAAGGCTGAATTGACCAAACGGGTCCACCGTCTGTTTCCTGACGCCGAAGTCAAAGTAAAACCGATGCAGGCAAACGGCCTAAACACCTCGGGTGCCAGTAAGCAGGATCGCTCTCACCTCAACCAGATGCTCGAAGAGATGTTCGAAGAAGCCGATGAATGGCTCTCGGTTGAGTAACGGTTACTTACAAAGCGCAACTCAAATAAACATAACCCGGCAATGGCTTATTATAATATGAGCATGCTACAAAATTCATTATCAATCAGAATGATGAGTGCCGGGTGTCTGCTGCAAAAATAAGCATTTTCACCCTGTGGTCCTTCATTCTTTGGCAACATCAGCGTCAACGACTTGCGAAACCACCATGCCCCCAAAAAAAGCCAATGCACAGCCCCATTTTTATTCCAAACGCTTTGCCCTGATTTGTCTCGGCATCGTCTGTTGCATGGTTTTTTTGCTGGCACGCGTGGGCTACTTACAGTTGCTTAACCGCCCGATGCTGGAACGCCAGGCTGACCAGCGTTCACTGCGCTCCACGGTTATCCCTGCCGATCGCGGCACCATCGCTGATCGTAACGGCCATCCGCTAGCGCTGAGCGTGGCGTCAAAAGACATCATCGCCGACCCCTTCCGCATCCTGCAACTGCACAGTGATCTCAACAGTCCGAAATGGCAGTATCTGGCC
Organism: Enterobacterales bacterium; assembly: GCA_003864575.1. GTDB lineage: Bacteria > Pseudomonadota > Gammaproteobacteria > Enterobacterales > Enterobacteriaceae > Ewingella. The sequence goes on along the minus strand of BHES01000074.1, from coordinate 4,231 downwards.
TCGGCGCTCGATATGCCGTTGTCGCAGCTCCAGCAAACCATCACCAGTGATCCCCAACGCCGCTTTGTCTATTTGGGGCGTAAAGTCGAACAGGGCATCGCCAATGATATCGGTCAGTTGCATCTTGGTGGCATCAGCAGCCAGCATGATGACAGCCGTTATTACCCTATGAGCGAGGCGGCGGCTAATCTGGTCGGCGTGGTGGGGACTGACAATGAAGGGCTGAACGGCGTCGAAAAAGGTTTCAATACTCTACTGGAAGGCAAGCCAGGTATGCGCGAATACCGTCAGGATGGTCATGGCAACGTGATCGGTATTCTGAAGGAAGTTCCGCCGCAGCAGCCACCGACGGTAAATCTGAGCATCGACAGCTATATGCAGTACGTAATGTATTCGCGTCTGCAGGCTGGCGTTTTGGCCAACCAGGCCGACTCCGGCGCGGCCGTGCTGGTTGACGTTAATACCGGTGAAATCCTCGGTATGGCCTCCTACCCGTCCTACAATCCGAACAATTATGCCGGTGTGCAGCCAAAAGATATGCGCAACGTGGCGATCAGTGACAGCTTTGAACCCGGCTCGACGGTGAAACCTCTGGTCGTCATGGCCGGTCTGGCACGTCATATGATCCGCCCGGACTCCGTGCTCGATACCCGCCCGTACACCGTCAACGGGCACCTGATTAAAGACGTTGGCCACTGGCCGGCGTTAACCATTACCGGTGTGTTGCAAAAATCCAGTGACATCGCTGTTTCCCATATCGCGCTTGCCATGCCTGCGCAGGTACTGGTGCAGCTTTATCAGTCATTTGGTTTGGGGAAACCGACCGATCTCGGCATTGGCGGCGAGAGCAGCGGTTACTTCCCGCTGCATCGTGAACGCTGGGCGGACATCGAGCGCGCCACGTTCTCGTTCGGCTATGGCCTGCGCGTAACCCCACTGCAAATTGCCCGCGAGTACGCCACCATTGGCGCGATGGGGATTTACCGGCCACTGTCGATAACCAAAGTCACGCCACCGGTGCTTGGCACGCGGGTGATGTCTCAGGATGTCGTCCAAACCGTCATACATATGATGGAGAGTGACGCCCTGCCCGGCGGTTCAGGCCTTAGCGCCGCCGTCCCCGGCTACCGTCTGGCCATCAAAACCGGTACGGCAGAAAAAATGGGAGCCAGTGGCAAATATGACGGCGGGTATATTAACTATACTGCCGGTGTCGCACCGGCCAGTAACCCACGCGTCGCGCTGGTGGTAATGGTCAATAATCCCCAGGCGGGCAAGCACTTTGGGGGATCCGTTGCCGGTCCAATATTTGGCCAAATTATGGGACAGGTGCTAAATCATATGAACATCGCCCCTGATGCACTGGTGCCTCAGACGCCGCCGGAAACCATTATTAACAACGGGCAAAAAACCAATCTGATCAGACGCAGCGCTGCGGCAGATTGAGTTTTTTGTTCATCAGACTGGATTTCTGCCTCTAATCTGGTACCTTCCGCATGTTTCGCCCATCAGGGTATTGAAGTGGAGGCAGAGCTTCTCTGCAAAGCGTTTTATGAAGCGGCTTTTTATTGTGTTCGTTATTTTTATCGCAGTGTGTATGGCAGTTGTCGCGCTAAATATGCAGGGTTCCGGCCCCTGGTAACCAAGATATGTTAACTTTCCAGTGAGAACTGATTTTGCCTACAGGTAAGCGATTCATCATGATCATCATAGCTATCCTTATTGGAGTCGTGGTGCTTGACGATGTTATCGCGCGGTTCATCCACTGGATCCTGCTGCGTTAAACACTCTGCTTTACGCGCCGTTGTGCAACCCCCGTCATGACGACGAAGTTGTGTATAATAGCTTTATTGAACATCAACACAGACTGGTTATGGCTCAGGATATTCATCTCACTATCGTCTGCGCACTCAGCAAATGGATTGAAGGCCATCTTGGGCGCGTCATCCATCTCGAAGAATTAGCTGAGTACTCAGGCTATTCGCTTTGGCATATGCAAAAATTGTTTAAGGAGTCGACTGGCATCTCACTCGGCAAATATATCCGTGAGCGCCGTCTGGCCAGTGCCGTGTATCAACTGAGCAGCAGTGATACCTCAATTTTTGATATCGCCATGGATTTCGGCTTTGGTTCGCAGTCACATTTCACCTATATGTTCCGCAAACGCTTCAACATCACGCCGTTTGAATTTCGTCAAAACCCGGACATCAAACTTGAAGTCGCTCCACCGCTGCACATCATTCATCAAAAATCGGCCTGATATTGCCTAAAAGCCCAGGTCGCTGAGGGAAGGATGATCATCCGGACGACGGCCTAAAGGCCAGTGGAATTTCCGCTCACTCTCCCTGATGGGCAGATCGTTTATGCAGGCATGGCGGGCGAACATCAGTCCGTCAGCGTTAAACTCCCAGTTTTCATTGCCAAAACTGCGGAACCAGTTCCCCGAATCATCCCGCCATTCATAGGCAAAACGTACCGCGATGCGCGCACCATCAAAGGCCCACAGCTCTTTAATTAAACGATATTCCAGCTCTTTCGCCCATTTACGTTCTAAAAATGCCACGACGGCCTGCTGCCCTTCGGCGAATTCACTGCGGTTACGCCAGCGGGTGTCTTCGGAATAGACCTGACGCACGCGCTGCGGGTCACGACTGTTCCACGCATCTTCCGCCAGACGGACTTTCTCAATGGCGCTTTCGCGGGTAAAGGGCGGTAAAGGGGGTTTGATGGACATGTGGACCTCAGAAATGGATGGACGAGTCAGTCAGTGATTTATACCTAAAAAATATACACAAAAAACGCGGCCGAAGCCGCGTTGATTGTTACTGCATCATTCTGTGTCTGAAAATGCCTGTGGTGTCTGTTAAAACAGCCAGCAACAGTTTAGAACTGGTACACCAGACCAACTGCCGTCACGTTGTCGGTAGTAATACCGGCAGCCTGAGTGAAGTCGCTGCTGTCAATCAGGTTGATTTTGTAATCCACGTAGGTCGACATATTTTTGTTGAAGTAATAGGTAGCACCCAGGTCGACGAATTTCACCAGATCCTGATCGCCATAGGTATTACCTACGCTGTCAGAGCCCAGATTTTTACCGCGGTTTTGGTTATACGCCACGAACGGACGCAGACCAAAGTCGAACTGGTAACTGGCGTAGGCTTCGAATGCCTGAGACTCGTTAGCATAACCGTAAGCTTCTGAGCTGGTAGAACCGAAACGGCTGGCATTGTATGCCTGGGTAAACATGGCGGCCAGGTACACGTTATTAGCATCATATTTCAGACCACCGCTGTAACCTTCAGCACGGCTGCCCTGCCCCATGATCCCCGGCGCGTCGTTTTGCTCGTTGGTACGGTCAGAGTTGAAGAACGCACCGGCCACGCTGACGCCAGCGCCGATGTCATAGCTCAGGGACATACCGTAGCCGTCACCATTTTGTGTCAACACATCACGTTGACCAGGCTCACCGCCGCCGTCATTTTTACCCTGATATTGCAGAGCAAAATTCAGGCCATCAACCAGACCAAAGAAGTTGCTGTTACGGTAAGTGGCAACGCCGTTGGTACGCTGGAACAGGAACTGGTCTGCGCCGTAGGTCGAACCATCGAACTCAGGCTGCAAGTCGGTATATGCCGCTACGTCGTACAGTACGCCGTTGTTACGACCGTAGTCGAACGAACCGTAGTCGCCAAATTTCAAACCTGCAAATCCATAACGGGTAAAGGAATTGTCACCTGAATCAGAGCTTTCCGCATGGTTAGCCTGCACCTGATATTCCCACTGGCCGTAGCCGGTCAGTTGGTCGGAGATTTGCGTCTCCCCTTTGAAGCCCAATCGTATATAGCTCTCATCGCCATCAGAGCCAGCATCGTTAGAGAAATAGTGGAGACCATCAACCAAACCATACAGGTCCAGTTTATTGCCATCTTTATTATAGACTTCTGCCGCACTTGCTGTTCCTGCCATTAATAATGCAGGTACCAAGAGAGAAAGAATTCGGAGTTTCATTTTGATCTATCCTCGTAGGGTGTCGGGCGTGCCACTGATTGATGAGTGCTAAATAACTGCGCTTAATAGTAGATCACTGGAGGGAACTCAATCCGGTTTGAGCGATCTGATCAATCGCCAAACACCACAACCGGACTGAGCAATGCCGATCATAGCCCCGATACCCCGAAGCGAACGTTGTCAGATGGAGAAAATTGTCCATAAAACAACAGACAAAAATCAT
>BHES01000073.1 GCA_003864575.1 Enterobacterales bacterium | reverse complement strand
TTTTAGCGACATAAGTGAGTGATTCACCGCGGTGTAACATCAACATGGCAATAAGGCGTCTGGAATGATTTTTGTCTGTTGTTTTATGGACAATTTTCTCCATCTGACAACGTTCGCTTCGGGGTATCGGGGCTATGATCGGCATTGCTCAGTCCGGTTGTGGTGTTTGGCGATTGATCAGATCGCTCAAATCGGATTGAGTTCCCTCCAGTGATCTACTATTAAGCGCAGTTATTTAGGTGGGGTTTGGTTCTTGCTGACATTTAACCAGCGAAGCTCAACACCGTATTGATATACGCCTGCGTGGCGAACGCCACATCGTCGACCGTGACCGATTCTTTGGGATGATGGCTAATACCATCCAGGCAACGCACAAATAACATGCCGACCGGCCAACATTCGGCGATAGCAATCGCGTCGTGTCCCGCGCCGCTCGGTAATAACATTGGCGAGCCCTGAAGCTGCGTGACGCTGTGGCTCAGGCGCTGCTGCAAATCCGCATCGCAGGCGGTGGCGTTAATGCCATAAAACTGCTCGGCATCGAAAGTCAGCCCACGGCGAGTGGCGATCGCCTGCCCCTTTTCCAGCAATTCGGTCAGTAACGCATTGAGCCTTTCATCCTGCGGGCCGCGCACGTCGAGTGACAAATTGACCTGGCCTGGAATGACGTTCACCGCGCCGGGCAGCGCCTCGATATGACCGACGGTCGCCACCTGATTATCGCCTCTGGCGGTGGTGATGCTCTCAATCGCCAGTGTCCATTCTGCGGCGGCGGTCAGGGCGTCCTGACGCTGGCCCATCGGCACGGTTCCGGCATGTCCGGCCTGGCCGGTGAAGCGGCAGTTCAGGCGGCGCGCGCCGTTAATAGCCGTCACCACGCCGAGCGGTAAATTCGCGCTTTGCAGGCACGGTCCCTGCTCGATGTGTAATTCCAGATAGGCGCAAAAGGCATTGGGCGCACGGCGGGCGTGCAAAATATTCAGCGGATCCAGCCCGACGTTCAACATGGCGCTGGCGACCGAAATCCCCTGCGCATCGGTGCGTTGCAGCCAGCCTTCCGGCCAGGTGCCGGTCAGGCCACGGCTGCCGAGCAGCGTGATGCCAAAGCGGGTGCCTTCTTCATCAGCAAACCCCACCACTTCGACGGCCATCGGCAGACGGATGCCGTTCTGATGCAAATGCGCCACCACTTCAATGGCGGTCAGCACGCCAAGCGGGCCGTCATAGCGACCGGCATTACGCACGCTATCAAGGTGTGAACCGAGCAGCAACGCTGGCGCAGAAGCGTCGAGCCCTTCATAACGCCCGCACACGTTGCCTACGCTGTCGGTCCAGCTGTGCATCCCCGCCGCCGTCATCCACTCCCCCACCAGACGGTTGGCCTGCAAATGTTCAGCCGAGAGATAAACCCGGGTCAATTGGCCCGGCGTTTCACTGATGTCGGCCAGCGCGTCGCAGCGGGCCATCACCCGCTGTGCGGCGGTCAGCGTAGAAGCCTCAACCATTACTGGCCTCCCGCGTAATGGTTCCATGCCGCCTGCGAACCCGCGCCGTAGGTCGAGGCAAAACCGAGGCGGTGCAGCACCGCTTCCAGCGCGACCAGCGTCTGCATCACGCAGTCTTTGCGGGCGTTGTAGCCCATGGTGCCGATGCGCCAGATTTTGCCCGCCAGCGGGCCAAACGAGGTGCCGATTTCAATCGAGAAATCGTTGAGCATCATCTGGCGTACCTGTTCGCCGTGAACGCCCTGCGGAATAACCACGCCAAGCACGTTATTCATGCGGTGATTGAGGTCGCCGAACACTTCCAGTCCCATGCCCTGAATACCGGCCAGCAGTGCGCCCCCGTGCAGTTTATGGCGCGCGATGCTGTTATCCAGACCTTCTTCGAGGATCACGCGGGCACATTCGCGGGCAGCAAACAACATGCTGGTCGCTTCGGTGTGATGGTTCAGACGTTCCGGTCCCCAGTAGTCCATGATCATGCCGAGATCGAAATAGTTGGAGTAGATCATCTCGTCGTCGCCGTCGGCGTGATCGGCGGTGCGGATCCCCTCCTCGACACATTTACGGCGACGGATCTGTTCTTCAAAGCGTGGGCTTATCGTCACCGGCGAACTGCCGGACGGGCCGCCAAGGCATTTTTGTAAACCGGCAGACACCGCGTCCAGGCCCCAGGCATCGGTTTCCAACGGGTTACCGGCAAAAGAGGCAGTGGCGTCGGAGTAGAACAGCACGCCGTGGCGGCGGCACATCTCGCCGAGCTGTTCCAGCGGCTGCAACATGGTGGTCGACGTGTCGCCCTGCACGGTCAGCAACCAGCGGGGTTTGACGGATTTGATAGCGTCTTCAATCTGCTGCGGGTCAAACACTTCGCCCCACGGTACTTCAATGGTGTGGACGTCGGCGCGGCAACGGCGGGCGATTTCGCACAGCAGATGGCCGAAACGGCCAAACACCGGTACCAGCACTTTATCGCCGGGACGGATGCCCGACAGCAGCACAGCTTCGATACCGGCGCGCGACGTGCCGTCAATCAGCAAGGTCCACTGATTGTCGGTTTTATACAGCGCGCGGTATAACGCCATCACTTCGTTCATGTAGCCGGTCATGACCGGATCGTACTGGCCGATCAGTTGGCTGCTCATCGCCCGCAACACGCGCGGGTCAGCGTTGATTGGCCCCGGCCCCATCAGCAAGCGGGTTGGCGGGTTGATTTGTCCGAGCGTTGTAATATCCAACATGAGTGTTCCTTGCGCGTGGATGAAATAGGAATGCGTCAGACCGAGGCGTCTGTCAGCCCTCTGACTGATGCGATAAATTGTTTGAGTTCGGCGGTTTGCGGATTGGCAAACAGCGCCCGGCTTTCGCCCTGTTCCCACACGGTGCCCTGATGCATAAACACCACGCGGTCGCCCACTTCACGGGCAAAATTCATTTCATGCGTCACCAGCACCAGCGTCATGCCTTCTTTCGCCAACTGCTCGAGCACTTTGAGCACTTCGCCCACCAGCTCCGGATCCAGCGCCGAGGTGATTTCATCGCACAGCAGCACTTTCGGGTTCATTGCCAACGCACGGGCAATCGCCACGCGCTGCTGCTGCCCGCCGGACAAATTGGCGGGGAAGTAATCCATGCGATCGGCCAGACCGACTTTGGTCAGCATCTGCGCCGCCAGTTCGCGGGACTCGGTGGCGGATTTCCCCAGCACGCGGCGCGGTGCTAGCATGACGTTTTCCAGCGCCGTCATATGCGGGAAGAGATTGAAGTTCTGAAACACCATCCCTACCGAACGGCTGATTTCACGCGCCTGCGAATCGCGGTCGGTGATGGTCATGCCGCCGAGCTTGATGCTGCCGTCCTGATAACCTTCCAGCCCGTTGATACAGCGCAGCAAGGTGCTTTTCCCTGAGCCGCTGCGGCCAATGATGGAAATCACTTCGCCGCCGTCGATATCCAGATCCACACCTTTCAGTACGTGGTTCTGACCGTAATATTTTTGTACCTGATTAATCGTGATCAGCGGCATTATTTTGTCTCTCCACGCAGGGTTTTCTCGAGGTGATGGCTGTACATCGAGAGCGGATAGCACATCAGGAAGTAGCCAAGCGCCACTAACCCGAACACTTTAAAGGGCTCAAAAGTGACGTTATTGAGCATCGTTCCGGCTTTGGTCAGTTCGACAAAACCGATGATCGACGCCAGCGCCGTTCCTTTGATCACCTGCACGGAAAAGCCGACCGTCGGTGCAATCGCAATGCGCAGCGCCTGCGGCGCAATCACCCGCCATAGCGTCTGGCCAAAACTGAGGCCCAGACAGCGGCACGCTTCCCACTGCCCTTTCGGTAACGCGTCAATACTGCCGCTCCAGATATCCACCAAATAGGCGCTGGTATACAAGGTGAGCGCCAGCGCGGCGGCGGTCCAGGGGCTGACGTCTATGCCAAACAGCGCAAGCCCGAAGAAGGCCAGAAACAGCTGCATCAGCAGCGGCGTCCCCTGAAACAGTTCGGAATACAAACGCACAAACCGCGTCGGCCAGCGGCCTTTGCCGAGGCGCATCAACAACAGCGGCAGCGTCACCAGCGTGCCGCCGATAAACGCGGTCAGCGAGAGTAAAATGGTCCAGCGCGCCGCCAGCAGCAGGTTGCGCACAATGTCCCAATCGGTAAAGGTCATCATTAGCGGGTGCTCCCAAAGAAACGGCGTCCGGCAAACAGCAGCAACTGACGCATCGCCACAGACAGCAGCAGGTAAAACAGCGTCGTCACCAGATACACCTCGAAGCTCAGGAAGGTGCGTGACTGAATTAGGTTAGCGGCGAAAGTCAGCTCTTCATAAGAGACCTGCGACACCACTGAAGAACCCAACATCACGATGATGCACTGGCTGACCAGCGCCGGATAAATGCGTTTGAGCGACGGCGGCAGCACTACGCGAAAAAACGTCTGGCGGCGGGTCAGCCCCAGCACGCGCCCGGCTTCCCACTGGCCTTTTGGCGTCACCTGAATACCGGCACGGATAATTTCGGTGCTGTACGCGCCGAGGTTAATCAGCATCGCCAGCAGTGCCGCCTCACCGGCGGTCATTTTCAGGCCGATGGCCGGCAGACCAAAGACGATGAAAAACAGCTGCACCACAAAAGGCGTATTACGGATGGCTTCAACATAAATTCCCCATACCGTGCGCAGCGTTTTGTTATTGCCACAGCGAATGGCGGCACCGCATATACCAATCGCGACACCGCCAATAGTGGCCATCACCGTCAGCTCAATGGTGGTCCATAAACCGGCCAACAGCTCCGGCATATAGGGCCACAACGCGCTAAAGTTAAGCTGATAGGTCATGAAAGATCCCCGTGGGTTAAGCGAGTGAGCAACACATCACGCGCCGATGGAAGCGGGCAACGGTGCCTTCATCCATTTTTCGGACAGCGTGTTCAGCGTCTTGTCTTTCACACCTTCGGTAATCAGCGCATTCACTTTCTCTTTCAGCGCCGGTTCGTCTTTACGCAGGCCGACGAAGCACGGCGAATCTTTCAGCATGACTTTAGACTCAGGCGCTTTGGCCGGATTCATACGGGCAATCGCCGCGACCACTAAATTGCCGGTCGCTATGTACTCCACCTGCCCGGACAGATAGGCCGACAGTGTGGTGTTGTTGTCTTCGTAACGCTGAATTTTGGCATCTTTGGGTGCCACATCGGTCAGCGCCAAATCTTCCACTGCGCCACGGGTGACGCCGATGGTTTTACCGGACAGCGCGTTGAGGTCAGCCAGTTTGTCGCCTTTCGCGCCAAATACGCCAAGGAAAAACGGCGCGTAGGCGTTACTGAAGTCGATCACTTTTTCGCGTTCAGCATTTTTACCGAGGCTGGAGATCACCAGATCCACTTTGTCGGTTTGCAGATAAGGGACACGGTTAGCGCTGCTTACCGGCACCAGTTGCAACTTAAGTTTCATTTTGTCGGCCAGGTAATGCGCCATGTCGATGTCATAACCTTCCGGTTGCAGATCTTTACCGACCGAACCAAACGGCGGAAAATCCTGCGGGATGGCAACGCGCAACACGCCGCGCTTCTGGATATCCTGCAACTGATCGGCCATCGCGCCCGACGCTTGCAGTACCAACATTGCCGCACCTGCCCACGCTAAAAGCCGCTTGTTCATGTTCATAGATTATCTCCGGTGATTGAATTTGTGAAACGATAGATTCTTTTAACAAGCATTCTGCAACTAATGTGCCAACGCGTGCGCCGTCAAAGAAAGGGGAGATAAGTCACGGTTTTTAGCGGTCTGGCGCGGAAAGCTGAAGGATAGTGTGCGCCGGGGAGAAGCAGGGAAAGTACCTTTAGAGGGCGAAGCCTGCACTGAAAGAAGGCGAAAGCACCAAAACAGCGCGGCTTAGCGCTGTTCCAGTTCGTCGAGGTCGTTGTAGAGGTCGCTGATTTGATGAATGCGTTGGCGGCCGGAGGCCAGCATTTCATGCAGCAACGCGTTGCTGAGCAAGTTCGCCAGGCTCATCGCCGCCGAGTAGGAGTCAAACGCCGACACGCTGTCGAGCGCAGCGGCCAAATGCCAGCGCGCCAGTGGCAGCAGCGCCTGCGGTTCGCAAATCAACAACACCGGTACGCCCATCGCCTGAAGCTGCGTGAGAATGGCCCGTGCGGCGCGCGGACGGCGGCGGAAGGCAACAAAAATCACCACGTCCTGCGGCAACAGATCTACCAGCTCTTCGGCCAGCGTTTGGCCTGGCTGCGGCATCATCAGCACGCCAGGGCGCACCTGCAATAGCTGCTGGCGCAGGTGCAGCGCCACCGGATAACTGTTGCGAAAACCGAGCAAACGCACCTGACGCGCCTGACTCAGTGCGGTAATAACGACGCTGAATTGCCGCTCATCAATCTGGTTAATCCACTGGGTCAAATTCGCCATTTCTTGCTTGTAGTGGCGCGACAATAGCGTGTTGCCCTGCACCGCGTCACGGCTGTCGGTCAGCGGCATCCCACTTTGGCGCAGGGTGCGAACCTCATCGCGCATATCGCGGTAACTCGGGTAGCCAAGGCGCTTAAACAACCGGCTAACCGTCGCCTTGGAGACCTGACTCAGACGCGCCAACTCTGCACTGTTGTAGCTCATCAGGTCATCAATATTGGCGAAGATAAAATCCGCCACCCGCTGCTCCTGCGGCGTCAGCGCGGGATAGTGGTCGCGCAGACGTTCGTCAATCTGTTTCATCTTTCTCCTTAATACCCTAAATAATTCGAATTGCAGAAAGGCGGCAAACGAAAGAGTCCCGATGAGCTTACTCAAGTAAGTGATTCGGGCGAATGAGAACGGCCAACGCATCTGCAATTTGAAGTATGACGGATATTTGTAACTAATGTTTCAGCTTCAGCGGAACATACCCGCCAGGAACTTATCAGCGCAAGCAAAATTATTGCCCAAAGTCGCCCCTTCCCGCCGATGTGGAACACCTCTTGCTTGCTCTTATGTCTAAGACAGCCAAAAATACGCATTCCCTGCGTGCGTCGGCCCACAAAAAAGGTGTCAGGCATGATCAACAGTAACAGTTCACCGCTCGGTATGGCGGTCACCCCTCATCATCTCGCGAGTCAAAGTGCGTTGGCCGTATTGCGCGAAGGTGGAAATGCCATCGAAGCCATGGTGGCTGCTGCTGCGACCATTGCGGTGGTCTACCCACATATGAACGGTTTGGGCGGCGACGGCTTCTGGCTGATCGTCCCGCCACAGGGTGATCCGGTCGCCATTGACGCCAGCGGCGCTGCCGGAACCCACGCCACTCTCGATTTCTACGCCGGTGAAACTCACATACCTCACCGTGGCCCGAAAGCCGCCCTGACCGTAGCCGGTACGGTAGGCGGCTGGCAGGAAGCATTGAACGTGTCGGCTGAGTTTGGCGAAGAGCAAAAACCACTGTCTCGCCTGCTGCGTGATGCGATTCGTTATGCTGCCGACGGCATTCCGGTCACCGCTTCGCAGGAGGCCGCCACCCGCGCCAAACAGCATGAATTGGCGGACATCCGCTCATTCGCCGACGTTTTTCTGCCCAACGGTGAAGTGCCCCGCGCCGGTCAGCGCTTCACCCAGCCGCAGCTGGCTTCCACGCTGTCAATTTTGTGTGAGGACGGGCTGGACAGTTTCTACCGCGGCGAGCTGGCCGCTAACATGGCCGCCGATATGCAACGGCTCGGTATGCCACTGACTTTCGACGATTTAGCCACCTATCGCCCGCAGCGCCGCATTCCGCTGCGTCTGAAACACAGTAAAGGTGAAGTCTTCAACCTGACACCGCCGACGCAGGGGCTGGTGTCGCTGGCGATCCTCGGCCTGACCGACCGCCTGCCGCTGGAAACCATGGATGAGGGCGCCACCATTCATAGCGTGGTGGAAGCCACCAAGCTGGCTTTCGGCCTGCGCGACCGGTTTATTACCGATCCCAAAATGATGACGCAGGATGCCCAGAGTCTGCTCGATCCGCACTATCTCGACGCCCTCGCCACCCGCATCAATCCACACCGTGCCGCCGACTGGGGCAAGGGGAAAGGCCCCGGCGATACCGTCTGGATGGGCGTGATGGACAGCAGTGGGTTGGCAGTCTCCTTCATTCAGAGCATCTATCACGAATTTGGCAGCGGCGTCGTACTGCCGGGCAGCGGCGTGCTGTGGCAGAACCGTGGCGCGTCGTTCAGCCTTGACGCCGACCATCTGCTGGCGCTGGCCCCCGGCAAGCAGCCCTTCCACACCCTCAATCCGGCCGCCGCCCGTTTATACGATGGGCGCACACTGGTTTACGGCTCAATGGGCGGCGACGGCCAGCCACAAACCCAGGCCGCAGTGTTTATCCGCCACGTGGTGCAGGGTCAGTCGTTACAGCAGGCCATCAGCGGTCCACGGTGGTTGCTCGGCCGTACCTGGGGCGAAAGTTCGGACTCCCTGAAACTCGAGGGCCGCTTTGGCCACGCCACGCTAGAAGGGCTGCGTCAGCGGGGGCATGAGGTTGAACTGCTGCCCGATTTCAGCGAAGCCGTCGGCCACGCTGGCGCCATCGTGCGTCATACCAACGGGATGTTTGAAGGCGCATTTGACCCGCGCAGCAACGGCAGCGCCGCCGGTTTTTGATAAGCCAGGAGATAAGATGAAAAACAGATCCGCCGTAACCGACTGGGCCGCCTATGTCCTCCAGATGGAATCCGTTCTGACGCTGGAGCTCGACGACGCACGCCGTCAGGAAGTGTTGATTCAATTTAGCCGCATCGCACAAATGGCAGAGCCGCTGATGGCGCTGCCGCTGGATCCGCGTCTGGAAATTGCCGGGGTTTATCACGCATGAAATCTTGTGAAGATCTGACGATCAGCCAACTGCATCACGCGCTGCAAAGCGGTGATGTCTCAGCCTGCGAAATCGCCAGCGCGACGCTGGACAACATCGAACAGAGCGACCCGACGCTGAACGCCTTCACCCACGTGACGCGCGACAGGATGCTGTGCGAAGCGGAAAAAATTGACCGGCTGCGCGCCAGCGGTGCCATCTTACCGCCACTCGCCGGTATCCCTTACGCGGTCAAAAACCTGCTTGATGTGGCCGGCGAAGTCACGTTGGCTGGCGCCAGCCTCAACAGCAGTAATCGGGTTGCAAAGCGTGATGCCTGGACGGTGTCGCGTCTGGCCAGCCAGGGGGCGACGCTCTCCGGCATGCTCAATATGGACGCTTATGCCTACGGATTCACCACCGAAAACAGCCATTACGGCGTAACGCGTAACCCGCGCGACACCCAGCGTATTGCCGGTGGCTCTTCCGGCGGTTCCGCCGCCGCCGTGGCCGCCGGTCTGGTGCATTTTACGCTGGGCAGCGACACCAACGGCTCTATCCGCGTACCGGCCTCGCTCTCAGGTATTCTGGGTCTGAAACCGACGTTCGGGCGGATTTCACGCAGTGGCAGCCAGCCGTTTGTTGCCAGCCTGGACCACATCGGCCCGCTGGCGCGCTGCGCTGCCGATTTATCGCAGGTGTATGACGCCATGCAGGGCACCGATCCAGAGGACGCCTTTCAGGCCGATAAACCCACCACCGAAACCTTCAGCCATCTGACCCACGGCCAGCAGGGGTTACGCACGGCGGTGCTCGGAGGGTATTTCTCGACCTGGTGCGACGACCACGCCAAAGCCGCCGTACAGCAGGTGGCGAAAGCGCTGGAGGCGCAGGAAACAATCGAGATGCAGCAGGCCGAATTGGCGCGTTCAGCGGCATTTCTGATCACCGCCTCCGAGGGCGGCAACCAATACTTACCGCTGTTACGCAGCATTCCACAGCAGTTTGAACCGTTATCACGGGAACGCTTATTAGCGGGCGCGATGATCCCCGCCGCGTGGTATGTTCAGGCCCAGCGCTTCCGCCACCAGTTCCAGCAGCAGGTTTTACCCCTGTTCGAGCATTGGGATATTTTGATTGCACCGTCTACACCTTGCAGCGCTTCGCTGATTGGTCAGGAAACGATTCGAATTAACGGTACCGATCTCCCCACTCGCGCCAGCATGGGTATGCTGACGCAGCCGATTTCATTTCTCGGCCTGCCGGTGGTGTCGGTGCCGCTGATCACCGCCAGCGGTTTACCGATAGGCATACAGCTGATTGCTCCGCCATGGCGGGAAGACCTGTGCCTGCGCGCCGCCTGGGCGCTCGAGCAGCAGGGTTTGGTGAAGGTATTGACCTCACCAGTTGCCGCATAAATTAACCAGGGAACGCAGAATGAAAACTGACAATATCGACCGCCCGGCCATTCTGGCCGAAATGAATGCGGCATTTTACCGCTATGAACAGGCGTTGATCAGCAATGATACCGACGTGCTCGACGAACTGTTCTGGCATGACCCGCGCACGGTGCGCTATGGCGCAGGGGAAAACCTTTACGGCATCGACGCCATCCGCGCATTCCGCGCATCCCGTCCGGCGCAAGGCCTCGACCGTGATTTAGTCAACACCACCATCACCACCTTCGGTGATGACATGGCCGTCGCCAGCACCGAGTTTCGGCGCGAAGGCACTGACAAGGTGGGTCGACAGCAACAGACATGGGTGAAGATGCCGAGTGGCTGGAAGATTGTGGCGGCACACGTTAGCCTGATGGTTTGACCGAACCATTGGCGGTTCAGCTTTTAGAAAGCTGAGGAAATTTTTTTTAAATTCAAGATATTGGGCTGCCGCCCAAACCCGCCCAAAAGGAGGCATAAACGTGCCTCCTTTTGGAACTCCTGCGTTTTTTCTCTGAGGCACCGACAGCTTCGCCGCTGGCAGGGCACATGTTTCAGTCACTTCTGTTCACGGCGCAAAATGTCACGGCTCCGCCGTCCCCGTATTTCGGGATTCGAGCCATAGGTCTCGAACCTCTCATCCGGTGTCATTTTTGATTGCGCCTTAGCGGCTATATAAATCAAAGACAGTTTGGCTTTTCTCCTCCCCCTGCAAAGGGGGAGGCTGGGAGGGGGTTTGGCATAAAACAAAGAGGTTTATATGTGATACCCCACCCCAACCCTCCCCTTTGCAGGGGAGGGAGCAGGACCGCTTTTGTTGTAAATCCTTAGGCCGCGTTCAAAAATGCCGCCGGAGGAGTGGTGAGAAACGACGAGCGGGTTTATTGCGAGTTGGTCCGAACCCGAACGGAGGGAACCGCAACGCGGCGGCATTTTGCGGCGATAACCAGGGTGACTGAAACACGGCCATCCCGATTCAGCGATAGCGCGCAGTTTAAAAAGCTCGGATTCCAAAGGCCCGAGCGACTGCGGGCCTTTGGTCGGTGTGGGCCGACGCCCACGACCTTGAACTTGAACTTGAACTTCAAGTTGAATTAAAGATCGAGATTAAACGTCGAAACGTTTACCCCTCAGCAGGATGCTGTTTACCCCAGTGATCCGCGATTTCCTGCCGCTTACAGATCCACACTCGGTCGTGCGATTCGATATAATCGAGAAATCTCTGTAAGGCCCGAAAGCGCCCCGGCCGTCCCAATATCCTGCAATGCATGCCTATCGACATCATCTTCGGTGAAGTTTCACCCTCTTCATATAACACGTCGAACGTGTCTTTCAGATAGGTGTAAAACTGCTCGCCGGTGTTAAATCCCTGTGGCGAGGCGAAGCGCATATCGTTGGTTTCTAAGGTGTAAGGGATCACCAGATGCTGTTTTACTTCGCCGCTGTCGAGTTTAACTGGCGTCCAGAACGGCAGATCGTCGCCGTAGTAATCGCTGTCGTACTGGAACCCGCCGGATTGTGCCACCAGCTGGCGGGTGTTCGGGCTGTCACGACCGGTGTACCAACCAAGCGGTGCCGTACCGAACAGATCGGTCAGGATGGCAACCGCCTTTTGCATATGCTCCGCTTCCTGCGCTTTGCTCATGTCCTGATAATGGATCCAGCGCCAGCCGTGGCTGACCACGTCGTAATCCGCCGCTTTGATGGCGCTGACGATTTCAGGGTTGCGCGCTAACGCCATGGCGACACCGAAAACGGTCAGTGGTAAACCGCGCTTTTGAAATTCATTATGAATACGCCAGAAACCGGCACGTGAGCCGTATTCGTAAAGTGAATCCATCGACATATGGCGGTCAGGAAAACTCGCTGCGCCAATAATATCTGACAGAAACTGCTCGGATCCGGCGTCACCGTGCAGGACGTTATTCTCTCCGCCCTCTTCGTAATTAAGGACAAACTGCACCGCGATGCGTGCGTTGCCGGGCCAGTTGGCGTGCGGCGGGCATCCACCGTAGCCAATCAGGTCACGCGGGTAATGTTCGGTAAAACGGTAATCGATATCAGACATGATTCAACCCCAGAAAACGGCCAGAAAGTGGTTTATTGATGGGGAAATCCAGATCGCCATGTTTACTGGTGGTCAGACGCAGCGCCGCCAGAGATTCGATCATTTTGACCGCCGCACTGACACCGTCGATCACCGGGATCCCCAGTTCCAGCGTCAGCTCTTGCGCCAGATCCGCCATACCACCGCAGCCAAGGACGATCGCCCCGCTGCCGTCAGACTTTTTGGCGGCGATGCACTGTTCGCGCACTTTTTGCTGCGCCAGCCCGCTGCCGTCTTCCAGTGACAACACCGGCAAATCGATGGCGTGCAGCGCAGCGCAATGGCGCTCGAAACCGTATTGATGAAGAAGGTGTCGGGCAATGGTCAGGGTGCGCGGCAAAGTAGTGACAATGGAAAAACGCGTCGCCAGCAGGGTCGCCATATGCATCGCCGCTTCAGCAATGCCAATCACCGGCGCACGCGCCAGTTCACGCGCCGCCAGCAGGCCCGGATCACCGAAGCAGGCAATAATATGCCCGTCAACGCCCGCATCACGCCCGGCTTTCACCTGTTGCAAAACGCCGATGGCGGCGATAGCTTCATCAAAATGGCCTTCAATTGAGGGTGCCCCCTCCGCCGGACAGACCGCCAGAATTTCGGTGCCCGCTGCGGCAACCTGACGGGCAGTGGCCGCCATCACTTCGGTCATCGCCAGGCTGGTATTCGGGTTGATCAGTTGTATACAAAGCGAGAGTGAGCTTGTCGACATCAGCCAGGTTCCTTATTGGTTTGCGCCGCGTGACCGGCAAACAGATGCATAAAGTCCGGCGTTTCACCGTGGTGCGCTTCAAAGCGCAGGCTGGCAAGGATATGGTCAAAATGGTGCGCCATGCTGTCCACCAACCCCTGAACATCGCGTTTTTTTAGCAAAATCAGCAGCTCGTCATGATCGGTACAGCGACAGCCCTGCTGCCATGGCGCACCCCAGGCGGCAATCGCCAACGAGGAACGCAAGGTAAGTTGCGACACCGTTTCGGTCAGCACTTTGTTGCCGGAGATCGCCTGTAGCTGCACGTGGAAGGCCGCAGAGAGGCGGATCGCCGCGGCGCCGTTTCTCTCTTCGTGCGCGCGTTTCTCCTCCTCCACCAGCTTTTTCAGCGCCGCCAGATGTGGTGACTGACAGCGTGCGATCACCTGCGGTAGGTTGGCGCACTCCAGAATTTTTCGCGTGGAGAACACATCACGGGATTCATCGGCATCCGGCGTGGTGACGTGCGCACCACGTTTGGGCAGCAGCGTCACCAACTGCACCGCCGCAAGGCGCTGCAATACGCGGCGGATGCCGGTACGGCTGACAGAAAATGCCTGCGCCAATGCTTCTTCCGGTAATTTACTGCCCGGTAAAAGCCGATGTTCAACGATCGATTTCACCAGCGCGTTGTAGATATGGTCGTCCTTATCCTCGGTAAAGTAGGCCGTATTCAGCCCGTTCCAACTGGTCATTGCTGCCACTCCGGTTTTCAATGGTGAGCCGTTTGAATGAGTAATCGTATACGTTAAAACCAATTATTGTATACAAAAAATCAATTATGGCCTGGATCCTGCACTGCATTAGTGACGGCTTTATTTTTTGGACCGCCGCCTTTGCGGCTTCCCTCTTTCGACACGGTGTTTATGACAGGAGCACGATTTATGCCAAACCAGGAAATCTCTTCCGCCAGTGCCTCACCGGAAATGAGCGCGGGCATTATCAAACCGCATTACAGCCCACGGCTGTGTAATGACGATTTAGCCCCGACCCGCCACCAAAACTGGAGCTGGTACAACATATTCTCTTTCTGGATGTCGGATGTGCACAGCATGGGCGGCTACGTGGTGGCAGCCAGTTTCTTCGCGCTCGGCCTGTCGAGCTGGCAGGTGTTGCTGTGTTTGTTGTGCGGGATCTGCATCGTGCAGGTGTGCGCCAATCTGGTGGCGAAACCCAGCCAACAGGCGGGCGTGCCTTACGCAGTTATTTGCCGTCAGGCATTTGGCGTGTTCGGTGCCAATATTCCGGCCGTGATACGCGGGCTGATCGCTTTCGCCTGGTACGGTATTCAGACCTATCTGGCGGCCAGCGCATTGATGCTGGTGCTGCTGAAGTTCTTCCCGTCACTGACTCCGCTGACCGTGCCACACTGGCTGGGGCTGTCGGCCATGGGCTGGATCTGTTTTGGCATTATGTGGGTATTGCAGGCGATGGTGTTCTGGCACGGCATGAGCGCCATTAAGCGGTTTATCGATATCGCCGGGCCTGCGGTCTACGTGGTGATGCTGATGCTGGCAGGGTGGATCTTGTATAAAACCGGCCTGAGTAATATCTCTTTCACCCTGTCGAGCAAGACGCTGACGGTCGGCCAGCAGGGCTGGGAAATGCTCACGGCAACCGCGTTGGTCGTCTCCTACTTTTCCGGCCCGCTGCTCAACTTTGGCGATTTCTCCCGCTACGGTAAAAGCATGAGCGAGATCCGCCGCGGCAACCGTTGGGGTCTGCCGTTTAACTTCCTGCTGTTCTCCATTGTGACCGTGGTGATTGTGTCCGGCACCCAGTCGCTGTTCGGCCAGATGATCACCGACCCTATCGAGACCGTCAGCCGCGTGGGTAACAGCGTTGCGGTGGCGCTCGGTCTGCTAACGATGATCATTGCGACTATCGGTATCAATATCGTGGCGAACTTTGTGTCACCGGCTTTTGACTTCTCCAACTGTTCACCGCAGAAAATCAGCTTCCGCACCGGCGGCATGATCGCCGCCGTCGGTTCTGTACTGCTGACCCCGTGGAATTTGTTCCAGTCACCCGAAATTATCCACTACACGCTGGACGTGCTGGGTGCCTTTATTGGGCCGCTGTTCGGTATTTTGCTGGCGGATTATTATCTGATTAAACGTGGCCATATGGACGTTGATGCCCTGTTCAACGCCACGCCGTCAGGCCGTTACTGGTATAAAAACGGTTTCAACCCGAAAGCCATCATGTCGCTGGTGCCCGCGGTACTCATCGGCCTGTTCATCAGCTTCACGCCGGGATTGCATCAGGTAGCAAACTTCAGTTGGTTTATTGGCGCATTTCTGGCCGGTGGCAGCTACCGTTTCATCGCGCGTCATGACCGTGCTGCCAGCCCGTCCGTAGGCTTTATTCAAACAGAAATGAGCAAAGAGTAATCCTCTAAAAACACGCCGCCGGCACACAACGCCGGCGGTATTTTCCGCTTTCAGCTCCGCGCAACTTTTCTTCCCGCCTCCGTTTTGCCTTCTTTTGTTAATCACTCCCCAGTCTATTTCACATATTATTCACAAGTCACCAAGGCTAATTATTAGCGTACTAAATATAATCATATAACGCATCACCAGCGGCAGGCGTGCTTTCGGATTGCCTGCCCGAAAATGGAGTTTTATTTCAATGGAAATTAATGTTAACGGACGGTTAGTCCCGTTAAGCAATGTCACCGCCGACACCCCTCTGCTTTATATTCTGCGCAATGACCTCGGCTTCAATGGCCCCAAATATGGCTGTGGATTAGGCGAATGCGGTGCCTGCACCGTGCTTATCAACGGCGTCGCTGCCCGCTCCTGTTCCATTCCACTTTCCGGCGCTCTGGGGAAATCCATCACCACGCTGGAAGGACTGGCGCAAGAGGGAGAACTTCATCCGGTACAGCAAGGGTTCATCGACGAGCAGGCCGCACAGTGTGGTTATTGCGCCAACGGCATGATCATGACGCTGGTCGCGCTGTTTGAACGCAATCCGCACGCCAGCGAAGATGAAATCAAAAGTGAGCTGGCCTTCAACCTTTGCCGCTGCGGTACGCATCTGGAGATTTTACGCGCCGCTAACAAGGCCCGTGAGCTGTTGGCAGAAAGGGGACGAGCATGAAGTCGCTGGAATTAACCCGCCGCCACCTGTTGCAGTCGGGTGGCGTCGTGATGGTCAGCAGCCTGCTGGCTTCGCCGTTATCCGCACTGGCTGCCACGACGTCGTCCACGACACGCGTGGCCGATCTTCCGCTCGATCGCGTGGACAGTTTTATTGCGCTGTCGGCCGATGGCAACGTCACCGCGTTTAACGGCCATGTCGATTTAGGCACCGGCGTGCGCACGTCCCTGGCGCAAATCGTTGCCGATGAAATTGGCGTGCGGTTTGAAGATGTCACCATGATCTTGGGGGATACCAACCTCACTCCGGATCAAGGCCCGACCATTGCCAGCAGCACGTTGCAGGTATCAGCCGTGCCACTTCGCCAGGCTGCCGCACAGGTGCGTGAGAAGCTGACCGCGCTGGCCGCCCACGCCATGACCGTTCAAGCCAGCCAGCTGCGCGCCGAACAGGGTTTCGTCTTTGTTGAGGCGCACCCGGCCCGCCGTCTGAGTTTCGCCCAACTGGCGCAAGGGCAGGATCTTAATCTGCCGCTGGATAAATCAGCGCCGCTGAAAAGCGTGCAGGAGAGCCAGTATGTCGGCAAGCCGGTGCTGCGAGTAGATATCCCGGCCAAAGTCACCGGCCAACTGACTTACGTACACGATATGCGTCTGCCAGGTATGTTGCACGGCCGTGTGATCCGCCCGCCCTATGCCGGTGCGGACAGCAGCGCTCCACTCGGCAACAGTCTGATTTCTGTCGATGAGTCGTCCATCACGCATTTGCCGGGTATCGTGAAAATCGTGGTGATCAAAGATTTCATCGGCATTGTCGCACAACGCGAAGAGCAGGCCATTGCCGCCATGCGTCAGTTAAAAGTCGAATGGAAGACGTGGGCGGGGTTGCCGGATTTATCTCTGGATAAACTGCATGACACCCTTGCCGCTGCGCCTAAAACGGAGCGTATGCTACGCAATGATGCAGGCACTGATGCCGCACTCGCCGCCCTGCATATTCGCACCGATGCAGACTATGTTTGGCCTTATCATCTGCACGCCTCCATCGGGCCCTCTTGTGCCGTCGCGCAGGTAAACAGTGACAAAGCTGAAGTGTGGTCCGGCACCCAGAACCCGCATGACCTGCGCAAGGATCTGGCCAAACTGCTCGGCCGTGCGCCAGAGCAGGTGCATATCAACCGGATGGAAGCCTCCGGCTGCTATGGCCGTAACTGCGCCGACGATGTGACCGCCGACGCCGTGCTGCTTTCGCAAGCCACCGGTAAGCCGGTGCGCGTGCAGCTGATGCGCGAGCAGGAGGCGGGCTGGGAGCCGAAAGGTACCGGGCAGTTGATCCGCGTGCGTGGTGGACTGGACAGTCAAAGTCAGGTGGCCGCCTATGAGCTGAAAACCAGCTATCCGTCGAACAATGCCGTCACGCTGCCGCTGGTGTTGACCGGTAAAGTCGCCAATGTTGCCGACGTGCAACAGATGGGGGATCGCACCGCCATTCCTCAGTACGAATATCCACATATGCGGGTGATCGCACAGGATACCGCGCCGATTGTGCGCGCCTCGTGGATGCGTGGCGTTTCAGCCCTGCCGAACGTGTTCGCTCATGAATCCTGGATCGATGAAATGGCGTTTCTGGCAGGTCAGGATCCCATCGTCTATCGCTTGCAATATCTGAAAGA